>JABJOR010000510.1 GCA_018664265.1 Rhodospirillales bacterium | reverse complement strand
TTCTTCAGCCGTTGCAGCTTGATCTGGTCGTATTGCATGTTGGACGTCAATTGCAAAATGATTTCATCAAGATCACGGTGTTCATTTTTCAGCTCTGTAAGCCTGTCTTTTATTTTTTCTATATCATCCATAGTTCAGCCAAGTTTTTTAAAGCGCTGCCTCCATCATACCAAAAATTGTGAGCGCGTGTTGAACTTTCGGAATAAATAATTCAATAACGAGAAAAGTAGATTTTTAAAATTATCTGAGGTACAATTCTTGTGTCGGAGGATTATAATTTCGATTAGCTCCGACTTCATTAATTACGGGTTAGGAGGACCACTGATGAGCTTTATTGAACAAGTTGATACGTTAAAAGCCAAACATCACGCTCTTGAAGACGAAATTGATACCGAAAAAAATAGACCTCACCCTGATGATCTGATGATCGCAGATCTAAAAAAGCAAAAATTAAAGATTAAAGATCAACTGGAAGAGATTACGCATTAACCTCTTTACAGATGAATAACTGTTTTCATTCCGGTTGAGTATCTGCACTCCCGGATAATGAAAACTTTGATAGAACGGTGCTTTGCTGTTCGTGAATTTCGTTTGAAAATTACGGACAGGGGTGCCGTTTTATTTTATGTTCATTATACACCCGTGACATTATTGAGCCCGGACTTTACTATAATGCAATGGTGATATTGGCATGAAAATACAGGCTGATATAATGAAGGCAATGCAGGATCAAATAGGGGTTACACTAAAATGAGCAATCGATATCAGGAAGAATATGACCGTTCCATTCAAGACCCGGAGGGATTTTGGGGCGATGCTGCCAAAGAGATCGATTGGATAAAACCGTGGGACAAAGTTCTCGATTCTTCAAACAAGCCGTTTTACCGCTGGTTCAGCGGCGCTCAGTGTAATACCTGCTATAACGCCCTTGACCGCCATGTGGAAGCTGGGCGTGGCGACACAACTGCATTAATTTATGACAGCCCAGTTACGGGTGGGACCAAGAAAACCTATACATACAGCGAGTTGCGCGATGAAGTGGCCTTGTTTGCCGGTGTCCTGGCTGCACAAGGTGTATCCAAGGGCGATCGCGTTATTGTTTATATGCCAATGATCGCAGAGGCCGCCATTGCCATGTTGGCATGCGCGAGGCTTGGGGCTGTTCATTCTGTTGTTTTTGGCGGATTTGCAGCCAATGAGTTGGCTGTACGAATTGATGACGCCAAGCCAAAAGCCATCGTAACAGCATCGTGCGGAATTGAGACCAACAAGGTTATTGAATACAAGCCTTTGCTTGATAGCGCGATTGAGATTGCCAAGCATAAGCCTGAGCATTGTGTCATTTTGCAACGCGCGCAAGCTACGGCTTCAATGATTGACGGACGAGATGTGGACTGGACTGGTGCTATGTCTACCGTTCAACCTGCAGAGTGCGTGCCCGTAATGGCGACAGATCCGCTCTATATTTTATACACATCCGGCACCACAGGAGAGCCCAAAGGCGTTATGCGCGATAATGGCGGGCATATGGTGGCGCTGAAGTGGTCCATGTCGAATATCTATGATGCAAAACCCGGAGACGTGTACTGGGCAGCATCAGACGTTGGTTGGGTTGTTGGTCACTCCTATATTGTTTATGCGCCGTTGCTGCATGGTTGCGCGACGGTAATGTATGAAGGCAAACCAGTCGGTACACCCGATGCCGGAGCTTTCTGGCGGATGATTTCCGAATACAAGATCAATATATTGTTTACCGCGCCGACGGCCTTTCGCGCCATCAAGCGTGAGGACCCGGAAGGTATATTAATCGCCGATTATGACATGAGTTCCTTAAAGTCTCTTTTTCTCGCTGGTGAACGCACCGACCCTGATACCTTGCACTGGGCACAAGAGAAACTCGGTGTGCCGGTCATTGACCATTGGTGGCAGACGGAAACCGGTTGGGCTATTGCGTCGAACTGCATGGGACTGCACCCGTTCCCCGTTAAGCCAGGTTCCCCCAGCAAGGCGGCACCTGGTTGGGATGTTCGCATTCTTGATGACGATTGTAATGAAGTCTCCGATGGCGATATTGGCGCAATCAGCGTCAAGCTGCCCATGCCACCTTCAAGCCTGCTGACACTGTGGAACGCTGATGAGCGCTATCTTAGTGCTTATCTTGAAGACTATCCTGGGTACTACAAGACTTCAGACGCCGGATATAAGGATGAAGACGGCTACCTGTACATCATGGCAAGGACGGATGACATCATCAACGTTGCTGGCCATCGCCTGTCAACGGGTGGCATGGAAGAGGTTCTGGCAGCCCATCCCGATGTGGCAGAATGTGCAGTGATTGGTGTGGCTGATCAATTGAAGGGGCAGGTGCCCTTTGGCTTCCTGGCATTGAATGCCGGGGTTGAGCGCACGGATGCTGAAATCATTGCAGAAGTTGTTGCCATGGTTCGTGACAAGATCGGCCCGGTAGCAGCTTTTAAATCCGCTGTGGTTATCAAGCGTTTACCAAAGACCCGCTCAGGTAAAATTCTGCGCGGAACTATGCAAAAAATAGCGGATTGTGAAGATTACAAAATGCCAGCAACAATTGATGATCCGGCTATTCTTGGTGAAATTGATGAGGCCCTGCAGAGCGCTGGATATTCCAGCGCCCGCACCTAGGCTACGGCAGGTTCCGCGATGGCTTGTAAACCAATGCTGGTTTACAAACCTCAAGGAAGCTCGTCAGATCACGCCGCTTCGTTCTTTGTGTTCGGGTTTCCAAATAGTAATCTCAGGTAGTTTCTGAACTGTATAGATTGGCGTCTGGTTGTATCGGTGTCGCCGTGGGCGCGCTGCAAGACTAGCCCGCCTTCAATCACAGATACGATCATTTCTGCCAATTGCCTTGCGGTTACGTCTAAGGCAGGGTCGTATTTGTCCATGACATCTTGAAACTTTCGCACATAGATCGCCGTCCATTGTCTGAGCGTATCCGAAACGAAATCCAAAACATCCGGATCAAATTGTCGACTTTCATATGTGTAAACTGCATACATGCATCCGGGGGCCGGATCGTCTGAGTTGCTAATATAGACTTCAAACAGTTCTATAAAGATCAGCATTTGCTGTAACGGATCGTCACTTTGTTCCTGGGATTGTTTATCGAGCTCCTGAAACATTTTGAGATCGTTCAATGCATATCGCTTGACCAATTGGCAGGCAAGATCAGCCTTGCCCTTAAAGTGATGGAAAAACGCACCCTTGGTTTTTCCGGTTAGCTTCAGAACATCATCAATAGATGTTCCAGAAAATCCTTTGGACATAACCAGTGTTTTGGCTGCATCCAATATACTTTCTCGAGTCGTTTCGCCGCGATCTTTCATGTCATTCTCCATACCTATTGGTTTGTTTATACGCCGAATTAGGCTCTTTATCAAGTTATTTTGTTATTATTAATGCATTGATATATAATAATATTTTAAAATTTTTAATGAACTCACAAAAAAGTGATTGACAGCAGACCATTTAGTATCTTATTACATACCGACTAGTTGGTATGGAGAGAGTTAAATGTCAATAACAATAAGCACATTACTGGATAACCCCACAGCAGCCGCATTTGGTGCGGCAGGGCTCGCCTGTCAGATGATTTGGCCATTGCTCACCAAGCGCCGTTCTATGCTTGGTGTTCAGATGGGCATAGGGATGAACTACGCGGTTCAATATTCCTTGATGGATGCTTGGAGCGGGGCCGCAGTTTGTATAATTGGTGCGTCTCAAACGCTGGTCGCTTTATTGGTTGGTGAAAACCCGCGGCTTCGGGTTTTGGGCTTGGCGTTTCTTCCGGTTGTTGCGACGGCAGGAATGATCACTTGGGCAGGTTTACCCACCCTGTTTGTCTTAATAGCCTCAGCCTTAATCATGATCGGACGACTTCAGCACGACACAATCAGGCTACGCATGTTTATGTTGGCTTCTGCGCCATTTGCAATGGGCTATGACCTGTTAGTTGGAGCCGCCCCAGCCTTGATAGGAGCATGTATTTCACTTGCCATAAGCCTTGCTGCGTTACGTGCCGAGCTACGCAAACGTAACAGAACAATTTCACATTCAAGATATCCCGGCATAGGAGGCGCCCACCAGACTGTAAGCGTATAGGGCAATGTGCCCAATCAAATCGACACATCTCAAATTTAATTTTTAAAAAGGAAAATCTAATGGCTAACTCAAATGAAAAATTGGTTATTGTCGCTTCTCGTGGACATGATGACGAACGTGCAACCGTGGCTTGGACAGTCGCAAATGGTGGCCTCGGTTCCGGCCTTGAAGTGACTATGTTCCTGGTCAGCGCAGGCATTGATCTGATCCGCAAAGGTGCTGCGGAGCATGTTAAGATGAACCCGTTCGACCCTTCCATGAAAGACCTTATTGATAACTTTCAGAAAAATGGCGGCAAGATTTTGGCCTGCCCCCCTTGCGCTGCTGTGCGTGGTTACGGACAGGACGATCTGATTGATGGTGTAGAAATTGTCGGCTCACCAGCCATGCACGCCCTGATTAAAGATGGCGCAGCCACACTTAGCTTCTAAACCCGCAACAACTCACAAAAGGAGAAAAAGATGACTTCATGTAATGGCACACCAGTATCCAAAGCCGAGGATAATATTGTTTCACTTAAGCCACAAATAGCAGCCATGTTTCTGGACAAAAGCGATGTGATCTTTATTGATCCACGTCCGGCTTCGGCAATTGCCTCAACCACGGGTATCATTCCCGGCGCATACAACATCGAACTTGATGAAATTCGTGAGGGAAACTTACCAGATGCCCTCTTTGATCGCAGTATGCACGTGATCACATCGTGCCAAGCAGGACCAATGGCAGCGCAAGCTGCACGCGAGTTGGCAAAGATTGGCTTTTCACGGGTCAACTATATCGAAGTAGGCACTCAAGCGTGGATTGATTCAGGCTATCCAACAAGCCGATAAGGCAGAGATATCTATATTGCATTAGAAAAGCCCCACTGTGAGCATTTGCATCACGGTGGGGTTTTATTTGGATCAGATGGAGTTATTCGCTTTTTTCCGATTCTGCTTCTGATTCTGTTTCAGATTCGGGCTTTGGATAATTAGCGAAAACAGAAGCGGCATCAATGTTTTGTGGCTCTTCTACTGTTTCAGCAGCAGGAGCCTCGGCCTGAGCCTCTTCTGCGGGGGCTGATACAATACCTGCGCGTGCACGGGCCAGCGTAATGACTTTTTCCAGCTCGGTGCTTGTGCACAGTCCCAGACCTACAGGATTTTGAGCCGTAATATTTGGTGTGTTCCAATGGCTACGGTCGCGGATAGAATTGATTGTCGGTTTTGTTGTGCCGATCAACTTGCCGATTTGTGCATCGGTTAATTCCGGGTAATTTTTTAATAGCCATGCAATGGCGTCCGGGCGGTCCTGACGTTTGGACACTGGTGTATAACGGGCTTTCTTTTTTTTCTGCTGTTTTGCATGGTCTTGTGCGTTTTGGGTCATATCAAGACGTGCAGCCGGATCAGCTTCACAACGTTTGATTTCTTCAAGTTCGAGTTCACCGCCGCGTACAGGATCCAGACCCTGCATACCAACGGCAACTTCATCATCGGCAATTGCCTGAATTTCCAGCATGTGGAGTTCGCAAAAGGCTGCAATCTGCTCGAATGTTAGTGTTGTATTATCTAAAAGCCAGACTGCCGTGGCTTTGGGCATCAAAGGACGCGTCATAGGAATATTCCTCTTCCCACTGTGGCAAAACGCAGCGGGCGGTTTGCACTTTGTTAAATTGTAAAGGAGTTGTGCACATATTTACGCTTCCTTTTCCTTTTGGTCAAAGGACTTATCAAAAAAAGTTGTAAAAATTCAATTTAATCATGCCCTATCCGGGTAAAATCGATGGTTTTTTCCTTGAAACATGATTTAGAATGCAAAAATTGAATTTTAAGAACAATTTCAGTCAGATTGAATGGGAGTGGATGATGGACACTGATGACTTGGAACCTGCACCGAAAAAGAAAGAAACCAAGAATCTGGAGATCCTTTCCGTTGAAGCTCTAAATGAGTATATAGCTGAGTTGGAAGAAGAAATTCAACGCACTAAAGATGCAATTGTTTTGAAAGATGGAGCCCGATCAAATGCGGACTCTTTCTTTAAGTAATCAATAGTACTTATGGTGCAAAAATAATATAAATACAGCGTTTATATAGTTTAACAGAATATTAAGAATATCTATGTATACTTGGTAGGTGAGTAGGTTAAAACCTACTTATCTTCGACGCCTCCCTGTTAAACTTGCCGCCCCTGGTTGGGGCGGTTTTTTTGCTTCAATTTCATATAAATTGAAGCTTTATTATGAGAGTCCTTGACCTTGAAACAAAACCTTGTCTATAGTGTTTTTGCTAATATTCAAACGCGAGTTTGACAGGGTGAGAAAAAAAATTAATAGGGGGCTGCCACAAGGTAGCCCCCTTAATAATTTCACAAAACTCCTATAATTTCAGCACGTTAGAAATCAAGCTGCTTGGCTTGTTTCAATTTGTTGTGTTGAATGTGCCGGACTGGCAATTTCAATTTTACGGGGTTTTTGTGATTCTGGAATTTCGCGGACAAGATCAATATTCAGCATGCCGTTATCCAGAGAACTGCCGGTAACTTTAATTGTATCGGCGAGCTGGAATCGGCGCTCGAATGCGCGCCTTGCTATGCCTCGGTGCAAGTATTGCGGATTGTCTTTACTGTCTTGTGCTTGGCCTGAAATAATCAGGGTGTTTTCCGTCACCGTTACATCAAGGTCCTGTGGCCCAAATCCGGCCACGGCCAGTGAAATAGCGTAGTTGTTTTCGCTGAAGGCTTCGATGTTGTAAGGCGGATAAGATTGTGAAGACGAATCCATATGTGTTGCCGTATCGAGCATTTTTTGCATACGGTCAAAACCAACTGAGTGACGAAACAGGGGTGAAAAATCGATGTTGTGCATAGCCATATCCTCTTCAGAGCTACATGGGTTAAGATGCCTGCCAAATGGCCAGGTCATCATGGTAATGTCAGACAGACTTTCAACCTGCTCTGCAGCATTGAATGCTCTGTCTGAAGGGGATGTATGTTTGTTGTGAAGTGTCCGCAAGGGGAGGGGAAGATAATTTTGCGAATTAGGTATTGTGGAAAAGCTTCTTATTCATCCCACATGACTTCGTAGAGGACCGGGTCCTGATCGAAGCCCTTCATCTGATAGGTACCTCGATTAACAAAACTGTAGTGTTTTCCTGCACTGATGCCCTTGATAATTTCCGAGACAAAAATTTGATCTGCCTGAGCCTTGTCTACAATGCGGGCCGACATCTGAACAGTTGTTCCAAACAGGTCATTATCCTCTGCAATAGGCTCGCCTGCATTGACGCCTATTTTAATGTGCAATGGCCTGTCCGGTGTCGCTGCTGTATATTTCTTGGTTTCTTGTTGTATCTGTATAGAAGCATCAATGCTGTCAGAGGTTTTGGCAAAAGATGCCATGATGCCATCACCTGTATGCTTGATTTCCTTGCCAGAACACATAGTCAGGGCATTGCGTACAATCTTGTTATGCGCTCTTACGATATCCTGGGCTCCGGCATCACCGTATTGCTGTGTCATGGCTGTAGAGCCTGCAATGTCTGTGAACAACACAGTAATAGGGCCACTGTCGGCTTCTTTTTTCTTGGGCTTGTTCCAGGTTGAGATCGCATTAGCCATATTTCCTGGGATACTGGATTCGTCATCCAGATACGTGCTCATGGCATTTCGACCAGCCTGAAACATATTCATATAGGTGGCATCCTGAACCAGATATTCCGCATGCTTTTCGGCAAAACCCTTGGCGTGTACTTTCTTGAAGCCCATCTTCTGTACACTTTCTGCCATAATCTTGGAAATATCGTTTTCATTCAGTTCTTTTTTAGCAGCAAGAACCTCGCAGGATCCGGCTATGAACAGGCTCATGCCAAATTTTTCATAATTCGACATGGCTTGAGTGTCTTTGCCAACACCTGTCATGGCCTTATTGATAAATTGTGTCATACTGGCTTTTTGTTGTTCCGCATGGGGTGACATGCCAGTCGGTATTGAAGCTTCAGGTGGTTCTTCTTCGCTTTCGGCGTCGTCATCTGCATCAGAGTCTTCATTTTCCTCATCACTGCGTTCAGCAGCATCTTTGCGGAACTCCCCCATTTGATCAGATTCAACAATGTCTTCTTTCAGATCCTGTGCTTCACTGTCAATTTGTTCTTGAGCTGTCTTGGCAGGCTTGGCCTGATTTGCCGACTTTCGGGGTGCCGCGGATCTGGCTCTGCGTTGAGATGCCTTGAGCCCTGTATTTCTCAGTAACATTGATGCCATGGACAGTGACGTAACCGTAAAGGTCGTCAGGAAAATGATAATAAGCGCATTGTCCCGGTTATGGCCAACCAGCTTCGTGCCAAACAGATTGAGGTTTGTAATATAAGGGCTGGAAACATTTATCACTGCAACACCAATGGCAATACCCACCAAAACGATCATCAGCAGTTTGCTGATCAGGATGGGCATGGTCGTTTGTTTGCGATTAGCTTTTCTTTTAGCGGCCTTTTTAGTGCGTTTGGCTTCCCGGCGCTCGTCTTCGTCAAAGAACTCATCATCCCCGAAATCATCATCACCAAAATCGAAGTCATCAAAATCATCACCACCGCCACCGGAGCCACCGCCGGAGCCTCCACCGGAGCCTCCACCACCCCAATCGTCAGACCCTCCTGCACCATCTGAGCCTTGCGGCTTGCCAGTCTCGCCAGTCCCACCTGCCGCCAGAGAAGCATAGATTACACGCTCAACGCTGGTGCCAGCTTCTGAATCGTAAATATCGCGCAGGACACGAACTTTTCCGATGCCGGAATTTTCTACTTGTTTTGCATCTTCTATAGATTCGTCATGGCCCGTAGCAGGGTATCTGGCGTGGATGCTCCATCGCCCCCCTTGCATAACCTGCACTTCAAAATTTATTTGCCTAGCCATGACCGTTGTAAACCAGTAAATCCTGAATTCGTTTAAGCCGTTAATAAGTCTGTAACGAGGGTCAAATCCTCATCCCGTATTTTCAGCAATTTACATGAAAATACGATTATTTCGATATTACTATGCATTTAGAATAGTAAAAAATAGATAAAAATAAAAAAAGGCACCGAATAAACAGTGCCTTAATTCTATGCTCAGTTCTGAAGAACTTAGGTTTTGAGGCCGAAGTCTGCAAATCTTTTGTTAAATTTAGCCAGCTGTCCACCGCTATCCATAAGACGGTGTACACCGGTCCATGCTGGATGTGACTTGATATCGATATCAAGCTTCAGTGTGTCACCTTCTTTGCCCCAGGTTGAGCAAGTCTGGAACGTGCTTCCATCTGTCATTTCAACATTAATGGTATGGTATTCAGGGTGTATATCTTGTTTCATAATCTTGCTCCAAAATTCAGGGCGTTTCTATACGCCAACTATAGCGCTGGCGCAACCCTTGCTTCGATATTCCGTTAAAATTTGTTGAAGTTCTTTATTCGAGTGTTTCATTGCGAGAATCTTGAACGTGCTTACGGGTGTTCCAGGCAAGGGCAATTACCCCCAGCATAACGATTGCGCCCCCGAAATAAGGCCAATCCATGCCTAGAGCCGAGAACAGCATGCCAGCCCATGCTGGGCCTGCAATGCGGGCCAGAGTCGAGGCTGACCGCGCAACACCCAGTGTGCTGCCTTGCTCGCTATCACTGGCTTGCAGGGATATAAGGCTATTCAGAGCCGGGGTGATAATACTATAGCCATATCCTGCAATCATCATGGCAATGACCAATACGATCAGGTTGTCAGCGAACGGGATCAAAAACACACCCAGTGCAAGTGCTGCTGCGCCTTGAATGATAAGGGTTTTTTCACCCATGGATTTTGCCATTCGTCCAATCAGGCCGCCTTGAATGATCGCACTTATGATGCCAATAAAGGCAAACAGGTAGCCATTTTGCTCTGGCCCCCAGCCAAATTGCCTGCGCGACCACATAGCAAAGGTGCTCTCAAGCCCGGCGAATACAAACGTTGCCAAAAATATCAATCCCACTATACGAAGAGTAGACGGCTGGGAAAGGATGGCGCGAAATTGCTCCGTACGTGTAGGGCGCTTTTCTCCAGCCATTTTCTTGCGCACGTCCGGGGAAAGCGATTCTTTGAGTATGAGCATTGTAAGAATAAAAGCCGTCGCAGAAAGCGCCGCTGCAACCAATGCAGGGGTTTGAAAATCGGCATTTGCAGGATCTGACCCCGCCAGAATGCCGCCAATTGCCGGCCCGGCAATAAAACCAAGCCCGAAAGCTGCACCAATCATCCCCATGCCTTTTGCCCGTGTCTCACGGGTTGTTACATCTGCCATGTAGGCAAACGCAGCGGCAATATTGCCAGCCATCAGGCCACTGAGGGCTCTTGCTGCAAATAACATCCACAGGGTGTCAGCATAAGCTAACCAGATATAGGAGATCATGGACCCAGCCATGCCTATCATTAAAATAGGTTTGCGCCCGAAACGGTCACTAAGATTTCCCCAAAATGGTGCCGATATGAATTGGGCAAAGGAGAACATTGCCATTACCAGACCAACAATAAAGGGAGTGGCTTGATAATGTTCTGCATAAAATGGCAGCAACGGTATATAGAGACCAAATCCTATCAGGTCGACCAAAACGATCATAAACAATGGGAGCATTATAATTATCGACCTGTGTTGAGGAATTGCGGGGTGCTCAGGGTAGGGAACCTAGCGCTGTGTCAGCTTCAATTCAATACGTCTGTTGAGGCGCAAGGTTTCTGGGTCTTTACCAAGAGCCAACGGCTGGAATTCACCAAAGCCGGTTGCCGCCAGATGCCTTGGCGGTAATCCTGCTGCGATCAGGTACTTAACCACAGATATGGCCCGGGCTGCGGAAAGCTCCCAGTTTGAGGGAAAGCGGAAATTATAAATTGGAACGGTGTCCGTATGTCCATCTATGCGTAAAACCCAATCAATATCATCAGGGATACGTGTCGCCAGATCTTTTAATGTGGCTGCCAGATGTTCCATTTGTTTTTTACCGGTTTCACCGATATCGGCAGAACCTTGTTCAAACAGCAATTCGCTTTGTAAGACAAAACGGTCGCCGACAATTTGTATTCCAGCGGTGTTTCCAAGAATTTCACGCAGACGGCCAAAGAATTCAGAACGGTATTTACTCAGTTGCATAACCTTGGTTGCCAATGCTGCATTCAAGCGCTGTCCAAGACTATGAATTTCAGCTTTTTGCTCACGATTAAACTCTTCTGAGGCTTCCAAAGCAGCCGATATCTGTGCCATTTGGATGCGTAATGCTTCCATCTGTTGAGTAAGCAAAGCAACCTCGGCGCGCGCACTGCTGGATAGTTCTATTTCTGCAAGCAATTGGTCTTCGGTTTCTTCTGTACGGCTCGCGAGTTTTGATATTTCCGCTTCCAATTGTTTTTTAAGGGCAGTGAGAGATTTAATATTTAATGCCAGAGCCGCCATCTCGCTGATTTGCTCAGAAATGGTTTCATCACGCACTGTCAATGTCTGCTCGGCAGTCTCTGAGCGTTTTAACAAATCGCTTACCTGGGTTTCCAGTTGGTCACGCAGGGCAATCAGTGCGCTTACCTTATCAGCCAGCGTCGATATTTCCTTAACCTGTTGTAGGCTCTTCTCGCGCTCACCAGTGAGCTTGTCAGTGAGGCTTTTAACTTTGTCTTCTGCGCTTTCTGTTCGGGTGCTGAGAGCGCGAATAGTTGTGGAGAGTTCATCCTGGGCAAGCAGGGAGGCCTGCAGTTGATCCGTAATCTTCGCCACATCAGAGCGTAAATCATCGCTTTGCAGACGTTCCATGGAGAGCATTTCCGATAGCTCGCTGATCTGGCTGTTCAGATTATCCAATGCCTTGTCGCGCCCCGAAATTGCTTCATTGAGGAAGAACTGGGCAATAACAAAAATCATCAGCAAAAAGATAATGACCATTAACAACGTCGCCAGTGCATCGACAAAGCCGGGCCAAATGTTGTTATTGCGTTGGGATCTGCGAGCGATTGAATTCATACCGCTTTCCGCCTACTACCGCTGAGGTCTGGAGTCATCAACGAGGGCCGCAATTGTTCTGGCAAGAAGCTTGATTTCGCTGCGTACTTGCTGGAGGACTTCATTGCGCCCTGTTGCTAGTTCTTCAACCAAGCGTCCCATCTGAAGATCAAGGTTACGGATATGAGAGCGTGTTGCGTCATTTTCGATGGGCCCTGTTGATCCACCTGGTTGCATGGCTGTGTTATCGCTTATTTTTCGCAAAGCTTCGTTCAGGGTGACCTGGCTTTCCGCCATGGAGCGCATAATAGCCTGTTCGGTACGCATGTGATCGCTCAGGGTGCCGATTTGTTCGGTCATTTGATGCAGACTGCCATTGACAGCAATACGGCTTTCTTCGCCTTTTGTCAGTGTTCTTTGCAGATTTTCAAGACTGTCAGCCGTTTGTTCCAGCAGGGCCTGAACATAGGCCGGAACAGACTGGTCACCACCATCAGATGAGATGGAACCGCTGGACAACCGTGTAACACTGGATAACCATTCTTCGAGGTCATTGAAAAAGCGATTTTGTGCCTGGCCTGCCTGAAGGTCTAGAAAGCCCAGAATAAGCGAGCCTGCAAGGCCAAGCAGGGATGAGCTGAATGCTGTTCCCATACCGCCCAGAGGTTCTTCCAGGCCCTGTTTCAGGCTGGCAAAGACATTTGCGATGTCTCCGTCACTGCCTATTGACAGGCTGCTGATGACGCCACGAATAGAGCTGACGGTATCGAGCAATCCCCAAAATGTACCGAGCAGTCCCAAAAACACCAGCAAGCCTATTGTGTAGCGGGAAATATCGCGAGATTCATCGAGCCGTGAGGCAATTCCATCAAGCACGGATCGCATGGAAAGTGCTGAAAGTCGGAAGGTCGAACTGCTATCACCAAGCATGGTTGCCATGGAGGCCAGCAATCGAGGCGTTAGTCTGCCAACCAGGCGATCACGGCGAAAATCTTCGATCCAGTCTACTTCGGTATAAAGGACAAGAACTTGACGGAAATTATAGCCAATACCAATCAGCAAAACCCCGACAATTAATCCGTTGAGCGGGGCATTTGCCATAAAGGCTGATTTTAGAGGTGGAAATAGAAATACACCAAGGGCAGCCACAGCTGCCACGAACATGATCATACGGATTAAGTATCGTTGGGGACGCTTCATCGTTGCGTAATGTTGATGTCTACCCGGTTGATTGGATTTTCATCAGTCTTGTCGCCCAGTGCGCGGACATCAATTCGCGTCGAGCGTACACCCTGACCAATGAAGTATGATCGGACGGATAATGCCCGTGAAAGTGACAGGCGCCGAGCCTTGCTGGAGGAAAGATCGCTTCCGCCTGCAAATGCCATTAATTGTACTCTTAAATCTTCATTGGCTTTGATGGCTTCAGCAACAGCGCTTAAAGCGTCTTCACTTTCTGCTGGAATGTCTGCATCTGACTTGGTGTAGACAATCTGCATTGCACGACCGGGCTCAATAGAAGGTGGCCCTGTGGTGACTGCTGCTGTTTCAACTTCCTGTGCTTCTGGTACCGTTTCACTCGCTGGTTCAACACCTGGAGCCGTTTGCGTAACGGGGTCAGGCAGAGGAGGGGGCGCAGATACTGTCTCAGGCTCAAGTGCGATTGCTTCCGGAGCCTCCGGAGCTTCTACGGAAGGTGTCACTGTGGAAGTGGGCTCCAGTACTGCAACAACAGGAGCAACTGGAACGGGCTCTGGTTCAGGTGCTGCAACTGTGTCGGATGCAGTCAATGACGCTGTTGGCATTGATGTCACTGTTGATACTGGTGCCGAGATAATTGGTTTTACTGCGCTAATGGCTTCATTCGTTAATGCCGGACCGTAATACGTTGATTTCGGTGGGGTTGCACCAGGCATCAAAAGGCTGCCTTGCGTGGTATAACCCTCATAGGAAGAGGATGGCATGGTTGATCGCGCCATTCCATTATCATCAAGCACGGAAAGATCCACTATTACTGGCGAGCTTTGCGCCATGACAGCAGAGCTAATTCCAAGCGCCGAAATAAAGGCACCAGCCAGAGATACCCAGCAGCATGTACGGAGTTTATGGCTATGAATTTCAGTTTTGTTTTCTTTATGTATTTCGTCGTGTGTTTTTATGTGCATTTCGTTGAACGGTTCACTGTATCGTGATCATTGCAATCAACATACCCAAGCCCAAGCGCATGCACAACTGGTTTGACAGCTGCAAGACCGCTTTCTGACAGATATTGCTGTTTTTGGCTTAATTATATCAAAAATATAGAGTTTATTTGGCTGATTTTTGCAAAATAGACAGCAAAGTGGCGTGAAGTGAATCATTACCTGCAACGATTGACCCGGATTTCATCATGTTGCGTTTGCCACTTGAATCGCTGACAAAACCGCCAGCTTCACGAATCATGACAATACCGGCCGCCATATCCCATGGCTGTAATCCAGTTTCCCAGAAACCTTCATAGCGCCCGGCGGCAACCCACGCCAAATCCAGTGACGCCGCACCAAAACGACGAATGCCACAACATTTGTCCATAACAGCGCCGATTTCTTTTTGCGACTGTGCGTGTCTTTCTGCGGGCTGCCCAATGAAAGGTATTCCCGTTGAAAACAGAGATTCTGACATATCCCGACGGGCTGAAACACGCAGGCGTCGATTGTTCTGATAGGCACCTTTGCCATTTTCTGCCCAATAGGTCTGATCTGTAATAGGCTCGTAAATAACACCGGCAAAAAGATCGCCGTCACGCTCTAGCCCAATTGAAACTGCAAACTGGGGGATGCCGTGCAGGAAGTTTGTCGTGCCATCCAGGGGGTCAACAATCCATGTATTGGATGTGTCATTGCCTGGAATGCTTCCGTTTTCTTCCATCAGAAAACCGTAACTTGGGCGAGCTTTACGAAGCTCTTCAAAGATAATCTTTTCCGCTTTCTTGTCAGCCTTGGTGACAAAATCCCCCGGGCCTTTGCGTGAGACCTGAAGCTGTTCAACTTCACCAAAGTCACGAATCAGATTGCGTCCAGCTTTTTGAGCCGCAGCGATCATTACATTTATCAGGGGGGAATACTGGCTCACCTGTGATCAGTCCTTTGCACGTTCGACGTAAGAACAGTCAGCGGTGTTAATCACAACACGGGTTCCTGCTTCGATATGAGGTGGAACCTGGGTCTTGAGGCCATTTTCCAGTACGGCTGGCTTGTATGATGATGATGCAGTCTGTCCTTTGACAACAGCGTCAGCTTCAACAATTTCCAGCGTTACGTGATCGGGTAAGGCAACACCCAAAGCGTCTTCTTCGTGGAATTCGATGATCACGGCCATACCATCCTGCAGGTAGACTGTTTTGTCTTCACCAATGTCTTCTGCACTTAGTGTGACCTGATCATAGGTTTCATTGTCCATGAAAGTGTACATGTCGTCATCGGCAAACAGGAACTGGTAGTTGCGCTGGGAAAGCGAAACCCGTTCTACTTTTTCAGAAGAGCGAAAGCGCTCATTCAATTTTGTGCCGGAGCGAATATCTTTCAGTTCAACCTGAAGATACGCACC
>JABJOR010000509.1 GCA_018664265.1 Rhodospirillales bacterium | reverse complement strand
GGCAAGGGCGGCGTCGTGCGCGATCCTGAATTACATCAGGCATGCTGCGACAAGATTGAAGACTGGTTGAATAGTTGTGAAGGTTGGACTGTATTGGGTGTTTCCCAAAGCCCGATTAAGGGGCCGGAAGGTAATATTGAGTTTCTGATTGGGGCTCGGTTTGGCTCAGTTGATCAATAGCGTGCTTTATAAATTTCTATTATTTATTTTCTAGTTCAGTTACACGCTGAATCCAATTTTTTAAATCGTTATCATCAGGGTATTGAGAGTTTAGCTTATTGAGATAAGTCATGCTTTTATGGAAATGTTGTTTAGCTTCGTCGGACGAATTCAACTTTAAAAAACTTGAGCCAATTCTTTCATGATATGCAGCCTTAATACGATCATCCAATACCTGATGCACATCCTCTTTTAGTAATTTTAAGTTAAAGAATTTTTCTGGTGCGGGCTCCATTTTATCTTCGGCATCATAGATTAAGAACAAAGATGCATATAAAGCAGTTAATGATGTTTGTGTATGATGCGAGATTGTAGAAATTTTATCGATGTATGAAGGCATGGCGTAAGGAACGCTACTGTAATCCCTTGTATTGTATGAACGTACACCAACACGAAAATAAGTTGATGATAAATGACAATTTTCAAGAGTATTGAATTTTGGGCTATAAACGTTATTTAAATTTCCATATTTGAATAGGATATTGCTTAAATCTCTCCACCGTTTCTCAATAATTGCTAAGTGATAGTTAATGCTCAGAACATCGTAGGTAATGCAGTCATGTGTAAGCTTGTTCTCCAAAATATATTCTATGGATTCTGCTAGCACCCGTTCAACATTACGGTAATCACTCTTAGATAAAAGCTTATCGATTTCAGGAAGGATTTTTTGTTCTAGTTCAACGGCTTTTTTGTCTCTAACATTCTCGCTTGCTGTTGCAGTGTAATGAAAGAATGAAATAAAAAAAATAATGAAAATGAGTGAGGAAATTTTATATACGTAATTATGTGTTATGCTCATTAATCGCCCCTGATTTGTTACATTTAAAACTTTATATACTTTGGTTATTTATACCAATAGTTTATTTGAAATGTTTAGAGCTTTTTCCTTCTCAATCCTCAATCAACCGTTTCCCCAAAACTACAACATCCTGCGGCTCGTACCCGATAGCTTCATAAAATCCGTTTGCCTCGAGGTTTGATCCACGGACCATGACATTGATCTTGGGACAGCCTGCCTCAATGAGGAGGGCTTCGACCTTGTTCATGAGCTTTTCGGCGATGCCTTGTTTGCGGTGGTCGGGATGTACAGCGAGATAGTTGACTGCACCGCGATGTCCATCGAAGCCAGCCATGATTGAGCCAATGATCGAGGCATCATTGTTTTGGGCGACAAGGAATAATTCGGGTTGTTCGGTGAGCTTGCGCTCTATGTCCTTGGCAGGGTCATTCCAGGTGACGGTCAGTCCACAATCATGCCAGAGCTGGATAACAGCCGCCTCATCGTTCGATCCATAGGGGCGGATTGTTATTTCAGTCATTGTACGTGAAGACGCCAATCAGGTTCTGGCTTTGCTTGGGGGGTTTTCCGCGAAGTTTACGCGACAGGTTTTTGATGGGCATAACTATTTTGCGCCAATGCGGAACCGACAAATTGGTTGAGAAAACACGTTGGGCCTTAAACCCGGCATTTTCAAAATATTGCCCAAGGCTTTCTGCGTTCCATGAGCGCACATGCTGCCACCGATGAAAGGTGTGATTGCAACACGGGCACAACACAGTAGAGACATCCATGTTTTCATTGTTGGGTGTTGTGACGATCAACGTGCCACCCTTGCGAAGTAATTTTTTGTAGGCATCCAGGGTGCTTGCAAGAATATCGTCTTCCAGATGTTCTATCACTTCAACAGATACGATTGTGTCGAAATGCTGGTTGCCTTCAATAAGTTCCGCAACATGGTGCGCGCCGGAAAATCCGTTTAATGATTTGTACGTGCTGTTTACCTGTTTAATGGATTCAGGGGAGAAGTCTCCACCTGTGACCTGAAATCCGGCCTTTACCAGATGGGGGATTAAATGTCCGGCACCGCAGCCGTAATCCAGAATATCTTTTTTGTCCGTCAGCCTTTTAAGGGCGTCCGTTATTTCAGCGCCATACCGGTTGGTGAAATAGAATTCCGGGCGTGTGGATTCGTAATCCCAAAACCGGGCCACACGTTCCGAGGTCCATTCCATTTTTTCCGGTTGGGTGCTCATTGCTTGGACTTAGCCATTCTGGGCGCGGTGGCGCAATACGTGATCAGCCAGAACACAGGCCATCATAGCCTCGCCAACAGGGACAGCGCGAATGCCAACGCAAGGGTCATGACGCCCTTTGGTGGAGACATCAATTTCGTTGCCCAATGCGTCAATGCTTTTGGTTTCCGTAAGGATGGAACTGGTTGGCTTAACGGCAAAGCGCACAACAATATCCTGTCCGCTGGAGATGCCGCCGAGTATACCACCAGCATTATTGGACTGGAATACAGGGCCGTCATTTCCCATGCGAATTTCGTCGGCGTTTTCTTCGCCGCGCAGGGTAGCCGAGGCCATACCTGCGCCGATTTCAACACCTTTGACCGCATTGATACTCATCATGGCAGCAGCCAGATCACCATCCAGTTTGCCGTAAACGGGTGCACCGAGACCGGCGGGGATACCGGATGCGTGAATTTCAACAATAGCCCCGACAGACGAGCCTTCCTTGCGAATTTTATCCAGGTAAACTTCCCATGTGGCGGCCATGCGCATGTCCGGGCACCAGAAGGGATTGTTATCAACGACTTTCCAGTCCCAGGCTTCACGATCAATGGCGTTCTTGCCGATTTGTACCAATGCTCCACGGATGGAGACCTGCTCACCAATCGTGTGTTCGAGAACTTTGCGCGCAATAGCGCCGGAGGCCACGCGCATGGCGGTCTCGCGTGCAGACGAGCGCCCACCACCGCGATGGTCGCGGATACCGTACTTTGCCATGTAGGTATAATCGGCATGACCGGGACGGAACTGGTCTTTGATATCGTCGTAGTCTTTGGAACGTTGGTCTTCATTGCGGATCATCAGGCCAATGGGGGTGCCTGTGGTCAGGCCATCCATAACCCCGGAAAGGATTTCCACGCTGTCGCTTTCTTGACGTTGTGTGGTGAAGCGCGATTGGCCGGGTTTGCGTTTATCCAG
>JABJOR010000508.1 GCA_018664265.1 Rhodospirillales bacterium | reverse complement strand
GATCCGTGATGTTGGACGGGGGCTGTGTGCGATTGGAGGTACAGACCTGATGCGGGATGTTAGCTATCGGGTCTCTGATCGAAATCAATGGGCATACTTCGATATTGTTTGTGACCACTGCTGGAATGGGGTCGGGCGCGATAACGATATTTGGTGCACGTGATGCGTACTCGCAGGTCAAAAGTACAAATCGAGCAACTCAGAAATCAAATTCTTTGTAATTTGAGTGATGATCACCCTCAGTCAGTCAGGCACGTCTTTTATCGGATGACTGATCCGAGATTACCGGAACCTGTTGAGAAATCAGACAAGGGTTATCGGACGGTTCAATCTCAACTAACGAATATGCGCCGTGATGGCTGTGTTCCTTATAACTGGATCACGGATGCGACAAGACGCGGGTATTTCGTCAATACACATGAACACCCTGCGGACGCTTTAAAGGCGACAGCACAATTCTACCGTCGTTCCATCTGGGCTGATACACCGGATTATGTGGAGGTTTGGTGTGAGAGCCGTTCCATAGCGGGTGTTATTGAGTCTGTAACATCTGAATACGCTATCCCGCTATATCCGGCTGGTGGTTTTGCAAGCCTGACTCTTGCCTTCCAAGCAGCCGAGAATATCAGGCATGAGGCGGGTGATCGTCCAGTGCATGTAATTTACATTGGTGATTATGATCCAGCAGGTGTTCTGATTGATGTTAAAATTGAAGATGAACTTTGTGAACATTTACCGGATTACGAAATCACATTTCATCGGATCGCCATTACCCCTGAGCAAATCAGTTTAATGGGCTTGCCCACTAAACCTGTGAAGGCTGGAGACAAGCGCGGTAGCTTCATCGGTGAAACAGTCGAAGCGGAAGCCATGCAAGCGAGTGTCATGCGGCAACTCCTTAGAGACAAGATTGAGAGTTTCATTCCTAAACGGGCAATGGCGGTTATGGAGGCCGCAGAGGAGTCGGAGAGAGCCATCCTGATGGGGTTCGCGGATCATTTGAAGGAGGCGATGTGATGGATGCAATATACTCTGTGTCATTGGGTGAATCTGAAACAACAAACCGATATATTCCAGGGGAATTTACCTGGCCCAAATTATGTGAATTGCTGACTTCTCATAAGCAGGGCAGCAAGTCCGGTCCTTCTATTTGTCCTGCTACATTTAGCAACGATAAACGTGGGAAAGAATACGCCCAGGAAATCAGCGTAATCACGCTAGACATTGATGCTGGTCATAGTTGGGAAGCTGTAGTCGCCGCAATAGAGGCGACAGGGTGGACTGCTGCCGTTGCTTCCACCTTCAGCCATATGAGTGTTTTCACGAAGGTAAAACGAACTGCCTTTGAGTTATGGAAGCAAAGAAAGCTGGATAGTGCAAATGGTTCAGAGCCGGACACTTCCCCTGAAGCGTATCTCGCAGAGGCTCAAGAACGTCTGCCAGAGGTTATATCTGGTGCGGTCATTGATGAGGAGCAGTCCACTGATACAGAATTAGCTATTCGTCATAATCACTGCCCGAAATTCCGCATTGCTTTTCCAATGGCTCATCCTTGGCGAAGAAAAGACTATGATAATCTTGATGCCGCTGAGATGGCTTTCAAAGATGCCTGTAATGCTGTTGCAGAACGCCTGGGTCTTGAGATAGATGCTTCATGCGTTGATCTTGCACGGCTGTTCTTTCTACCTCGTGTTCCAAATACCGAACGGATGGAGCTAACAAAACGATGCATATTTGAAGGCGAGTTATGTCCTGCCCTTAAGTTGGGCGCGGATCATCGACCTGCCGTTACACCTTCTAAGTCCAAGGGATCACTGGGGTTCAATACAATCGAAGCTGTTGATCCAGAAACGGGTGAAGTGCTCAATTTGAAAACTTGGGTTGTGGATTACGGAAGCCGTTTTGAAATTGCGAAGGCTGCCGAAGCTGGTAAATGGAGGACTAGGACGCAGAGCGGTGTAAAGCTATCCGTTGATTGTCCTTTTGAGGGTTCCCATACAACAGACACGCCCAATGGAACTGTCGTCGCTAATGCCAGCGATTTTGCAGCAACAGGAATGACTGGGCTGCGTACTCAGAATTTTACTATCCATTGTTCCCATGCTCACTGCAAAGATCGTGATCGTCTTGATTTTCTCAAACAAGCCGTTTCTTTGAAGTGGTTAAAAGTTGCTGATCTGACGGATACCAGATTTCTGATGGATGATACACCAGTCGATACAGTCCCAATTGACCCATGGGCAGAGTTTATTGTGCCTTCATTCCCCTTGGATATTTTCCCCGCTGTCGTGTCCGAGGCTGTTGCTGATCGTCATGAAAGAACAGGCGCAGATCAGGCTGCTGTCGCAATGTCTGCCCTGTCAGCGATGGCTGGGGCGTTAAGTGCAGAGAATACTATAATGCCCCGTCGCAACGACCCTTACTGGATTGAGCGGCCTATCCTCTGGACGCTGCTTTGTGGTGCGCCTTCATCAATGAAAACGCCAACGATAAAATGGGCGATGGCTGGTCTGTCATCAATGCAGAAAGAGCGAATGGCATCTTATCTTGAAAAGGTAACTCAATGGGAATCTGAGCCGGAAGATGGTCGTGGTGACGAGCCAGAACGCCCAGAACAATTAGTTACCAATGACACGACTTATGAAGCCATTGTAGAAATTCTTGCCGTACAGAATCGTGGTATTATTATGCACCGTGACGAGTTCTCTGGCTTCATCGGAGCACTGGATCGCTATGCATCGGGCCGTGGTGGAAGTGCAGAACGAGCTTTCTATATTGAAGCCTGGAATGGAAATGCGTACCAATCAAATCGAAAAGGTCGATCTGTCTCAGTCCCCAATCTAGCAGTTGATTTCATAGGTGGTATCCAACCTGAGAAATTGCGAGAAATGAAAGACCTTGGTTCTGATGGTCTGCTACAGCGGTTTCTCCCTGTCGTAATCAAAGATGGGCTTCTTCCTCGTGATATTCCGGCGCGTAATAGTGCCCTTTATTATGAACTGGTTCGGAATATGGCATGTCTCGAACCAGGGGATTATACGATATGTGAAGCAGGTCATGTGGTTCTCGATGAACTATTTGAGCGGCTTCATAATCTGGAGGCTTCCGGTGTTTTCGGAAGTTCATTCTCATCGTTCTTAGGCAAGATGAGAGGCTACTCAGCGCG
>JABJOR010000507.1 GCA_018664265.1 Rhodospirillales bacterium | reverse complement strand
GCGGTATCGTTACCGCATATATCGGCTTTGACTGCACCGCGCCAAGCCTGCATGCCGGTAGCTTGCTACCGATCATGCTGCTTCGCTGGCTTCAGAAAACAGGCCACAAACCAATTGTTCTGATGGGTGGAGGAACCACCAAAATTGGCGACCCCACCGGCAAGGATGAATCGCGTAAAATTCTGACAGAGAATGATATCGCCAACAATATGGATGGTATCAAACAGGTCTTCTCAAAGTTTCTCAACTTTGGTGATGGGCCAACCGATGCGGTCATGGTCAATAACGCTGACTGGCTGGAAAAACTGCAATACATTGATTTCCTGCGTGATTACGGCAAACATTTTTCTGTAAATCGCATGTTGAGCTTTGAAAGTGTAAAGCTGCGCCTTGAGCGTGAACAGCCTATGTCGTTCCTGGAATTCAACTACATGATCTTTCAGGCTTATGATTTCCTTGAATTAAACCGACGGTTTGACTGTAGCCTTCAAATGGGTGGCTCTGATCAGTGGGGCAACATCATCAATGGTGTAGAGTTAACGCGCCGAGTTGATGCCAAACCAGTGAATGGCCTGACAACCCCACTACTACAAACATCCTCAGGCGCTAAAATGGGTAAAAGTGCTGATGGGGCTATTTGGCTTAACGCCGATATGCTCTCGCCTTATGACTACTGGCAATACTGGCGCAACACAGAAGACGCTGATGTCGGTCGTTTCCTGCGCCTGTTTACTGAATTACCGGAAGATGAGATCAAGCGTCTGGAATCCCTCGACGGCGTTGAAATCAACGACGCGAAAAAAGCCCTCGCCACAGAAGCAACCAAGATGTGCCATGGCATTGAAGCAGCCAAAGACGCCGAAGAGACAGCTCGCAAAACCTTCGAAGAAGGCACGATGGGTAACGATTTACCCTCTATTGATGTGACAAAAACTGATCTTGAGAGTGGCATAGCTGCATTCGAGTTACTACGCCAGGCTGGCCTTGCTGCTTCAAACGGTGAATCCCGGCGGTTAATTAAGGGTGGTGGAGCCAAACTCAACGATATCAAAATTGATAGTGAAATGCAGCAAATCACATCGAGCGATCTGAATGCAGATGGCATCATCAAATTATCGGCAGGCAAGAAACGCCATGCCCTGGTTAAGGCAATCTGATCATGACAACCAACAATGAGCATAATTCAGCTTTTGACCGTGCCTGTCATCACGCTAAAAAATTTCGTGAAACGTTGAACAAACGGCTACCTCACAAAACAGATCATATTAACGACTTGCTCTCAACCTTTGGTGAGCCAACACCAGAAAAAGGCATGCCAGGCGCTGAGATCATAGATCATCTGGCAGAAATATCAGAACCTGGGCTATTACATTCCAGCGGCTCGCGATTTTTTGCCTGGGTCACAGGCTCCTCTAATCCTGTTGGTGTTGCCGCTGATTGGCTAACCAGCGCCTGGGGTCAAAATTGTGCCAATGTAGATTGTGCACCGTCTGGTTCTGCCGTAGAGGCCGTTGCTTCACGCTGGCTTTTGGATTTATTGCACTTGCCGGAAGAATGCTCCGTCGGGTTTGTCAGTGGCGATACCATGGCAAACTTTGTATGTCTTGCGGCTGCCCGTGGAGAATTACTTCATAAAGCTGGCTGGGATGTTGATCGCGACGGTCTGTTCGGCGCACCAAACATCCGTATTATAATTGGCGATGAAGCCCACGCCACAGTGTTTCAGGCACTTCAGTATCTTGGTTTTGGCTATGGCCGAGTAACAAAAATTGCCGTCGATGACGCAGGTCGCATGCTGGTCGAGGATTTCAAAGAAAAACTATCTCAATCAGATGACCCCACAATCGTCCTGCTTCAGGCTGGCCAGATTAACACTGGCGCTTTTGATCCATTTACAGAAATCATTGAAGCAGCCCACAAAAACAATGCCTGGGTCCATGTTGATGGAGCTTTCGGCCTCTGGGCGCGTGCCTGCCCGGAACGTAAAGCGCTTACCGAAGGCGTAGATATGGCTGATTCCTGGGCTGTGGACGGACATAAGTGGCTACAGACCCCCTACAGCAGCGGCTTTGCCATCATGCGTAACAGTGCTGCTCACCGTAAAGCCATGACCATTGCTGCCAGTTACCTACCTGCCTATGGCGATGAAATCCGAGAACCAACGCACTACGTGCCTGAATTATCTCGCCGGGCGACAGGCTTTGCTACATGGGCCGTCATAAAAAACCTCGGACGTGAGGGAATAGCTGAAATGGTAGAACGACATTGCCAGCTTGCAAGCCACATGGCCGATCGATTGGCCCAGGTTGATGGTGTTGAAGTTTTGAACCCGGTTGAGCTAAACCAGTTTACACTTCGGTTCGGCAACACTGATACAGATGAAGAAAAAGATACTTTGACCACGGAAGTCATAAGTCGCGTTCTTGATGAAGGCACCTGTTACATGAATGGTGGGCAATGGCACGGGCACAAAGTTATGCGAGTCTCTATTATCTCAGCGCCTACGACAGAAGATGATGCTGATGCATCTGTAGAATCAGTTATCCGGGCCTGGAAAGCTGTGCAAAATTCTCGCTAACTAATTTCCAGTCTCTACACCTTCCGGCAATTTATCCGATTCAAAAACATTAAAGATGTTACGCAGGAAACCGGGGGTCAGCATGCTGAGTGGATTGACGGAAATTTCCGGATCATCAATAGAGCCCGACATGTAATAATCAGCGGCAAAAATTCCTCCACCTTCTTCTCCACCTGTGAAGATATTACCGAGCAGTGGAATTTTTCCGAGCAGGCTGTTCATAGCGTAAACAGGCACCATTGTCCCAGTAACGTCAATTGCATCTGCATGGGTATACAGCTTTCCCGCAGCTGTGAAGCCCAATGATGATCCTGTAGCTTTTGCTTCTCGCAATTCCAGAACACCACCTCCATATCTAAAGGGAATATGAAGTGTTGTGAAGGCAAGCCCATCTCCTTGCAGTGCGTCAGCAATGCCTGTCAGAGACATTATGCTAACAACCTTGGCAAGGGTTGGTGCGCCAACAATCCGATAATCCTTCACATCGAAAAACCCGTAAAGAGGGCTATTCTCATCGTCATCATCAAAATGCCCGGCCAAGGACAATTCTCCATCCAGCATTGTATTATAAATATCAAATGTTTTGAGAACGGACCCGGCATCTGTTGACCACGCAGTCAGGATACGTTTGTTTTCTAATTCGGATGGTGACAATTTGATCTGAAGCGGTGCGCCACTTGCGACATTTGCAGTAATATACACCGTACGCCATTTATCTTCTGCCTGGACAAAAGCACCAGTCATACTCTCGATGAATCGATCCTGAGAAAGCCACACTTTGTCAAACTGAGTTGATACAGTAATGTTCTCTAAAACCCTTTCACCTGAATCAAACAAATCCCCATACATCATATCTTCCCAGACGGGAGACAAATCCAGAGATGTTCCGCTAAAATCGGCGTCCCAAACCCCCGTTGCACCAGGAACCAAGATGCCAGATAAATCCGTCCTTCCATAAGCAATTCGATTTAACTTGATGCGATCCAGTTGGCCGTTAGCCTCGCTATAATGTGCGGAGCCAACAAGCTCAAGCTCATCAGTTTCCAGAGAGAATTCCGGGATTTCGACAATTACATCATTTTCAATATAGAAAACGGCGAGGGCTTTTCCGGGAACACCAATAGATTTATACCAGTTAATAGCAGGCACATATACGGTCATTTCATCCAGAGATGCATTGGCTTCCAATTTTGTTGGGCCTGTAAAATTCTGCGTAACCTTAAGGTTAAGGGGCATTTGCCCGGAAATCATATCTGCGGAAAATGGCCGAACATCAATTCCCAAATCTGTAAAACTTTTCACATCTTTAACCTGAACGGATAATTCATACTGGTTTTGAAATGAAGCGTCAGCCAAGAAATTTTGCCGCCACTTAATATCTGTAGGGAAATTATTCAGCAGCATATGCCCTTTGATATCCATACCACTGTTATCAATGGCCAGATTTAACATGCCGTCATTCACATCAAGATCAAACAAGCCTCCAGGAATGTTAACTTTCTCCACGAGAGCATCAGCAGAAAACTTGACCTCCTCCCACTCAACGCTTTCCTTAAGCGGAAAATCGAATGCTAATTCAACTCTTGTTTCACCATCTACTTTTTCAGGGTCAATGCCTATCTCACTCGCAAAAACCATGGGCTCTAAATTGATAAGCTCCATGGCTTTTTGGAAAGGCCCTTTCATAGATGTCCGGATTTCAATTTTTTCGTGATCACCAGACAAAGCGGTTAATAAAACTTTCCCAGTCCCAAGGTTCATACCGTGGGATTGTGATGAGGCAATAGACATATCAAATTGGTCGTGATTAAACGTAGCAACAGCATTCACATCTGTAATTGGTGGCATAGTATCCATATAAAGAATCGATGCATCATTGATATCAAACCCACCAACAATTCTGGACACTTCAAATTCACCGCTTTCTGTAACACCGCCTTCAATTTCAGTATGCAGGTTATTGCCTGTTCCGCTCAAGACATTGGACATAAACCATTTATATGCATCTTCCCCAATTGATGAAGGCCAATATAATGCCGCTTCAGCCACCGTCAGCTCCGGAATATCAACAATGATTTTCCCTCTTGGCAAATTGAGAATATCATCTACAGCTCCATTAATATGTGCGAGCCGCCCGCCAAGATTTATATCAAGTTTGTTTATTTCAATACGCTCTTGAGAGCTAACATAGGCACCGCTAAAACTAAAATCCGTTATCGGATATGGATGTGAAATCAGTGAAGGCAACATGATTTGCTGATCTTCTGCCAATTCAGCATACAGTGCATCGACTTCGAGGCGCCCTGCTTGTGCATCATAGATTCCGTTAAGAATAAAATTATTAGCCTTTAAAGTTCCTTCAAGAGGGGCAGGCAAATGAATCTGCCCAGCTTCGCCAACAAGGTCGAACCCTATACTTTCCAATTTACCCTTAACACTGGCAGCAAGCATTAATGTTCCATGAACCGGAATATTCGCATATTTCAAGAACTCTAGCTCACTGGTAAGACGCCCAAGAACCGCAGGCATAATGTGACTGAATGAAATACCTGCATCAATTCGCTTAGTTGCATCATCATATCCCGCAATAAACGAAACATCGGCAACTGCATTATCCATATCAACCAGGAAGGATGTTTCCGCATCTATTCTTCCGGTGCTTTTACGCAGCTTTATATCCACATCCGGTGTCACCCAGGTTTGTTCGGACGTTGAATCTTCCACAATCACATCGGCATTTATAACTTCCAATTTTTCCAGATAGCTAAACAATGATTTTGGATTTGGCGTTTCTGATAGCCGAACCAGCACTGGCTCCAATTGCCCACTCATCATCGCGCCAATGCCAGCAAATGCCAGATTGACATTTCCCTCGACTGAACGCACCAAATGCAAAGTAGGCCCCGACATTTCTAGTGCTGATGGTGCAAAAGCACCTTGTAATAAGGCTTTGGTACTGAGAGACACCGAGACTTCCGGTATTTGTGCAAAAATTGTATCTTCTTTGGCGTGGACTCTAAGATTGACCACACGAATATCAACTGCGCGCTCCCAACCGGCCCAGGTCAGGAGTGTATCATCAAATTCAATTTGAACATT
>JABJOR010000506.1 GCA_018664265.1 Rhodospirillales bacterium | reverse complement strand
CTTGGCCGTTGTTGTCGTCATCATGAAGTGGTTTTCAGAAATCCGGGATGTAACACCATCATCGAAAACCATGCCATCTTCACGCAACATCACACCGTAGCGACACTTGCCAACTGGCAACTTGCCAAAGCCGTTGATGTAACAACGGTTCAGGAACTCGGCAGCATCTTTACCCTGAACATCAATTTTGCCCAAAGGTGAGACTTCAAACATTCCAACGTCAGAGCGAACATGTTTGGTTTCGCGATAAATCGCATCCCACATACCTTCGCTTTCTTTTTGATAGTAGGCAGGGCGAGACCACATGCCAGCAGAGTTAAAGTTGGACGTGGCGTCTTCATGCCAGCTCTGCAACGCCGTGCGGCGGTGTGGTGAGAAATGATGGCCTTTTTCTGTGCCAGCAATCGCACCCATTGTCTGCCCCGTATAGGGTGGACGGAAAGTAGTATGTCCGACTTCAGGAATAGGCTTGCCCAATTCTTCGGAAAGAATAGCCAAGCCGTTGATATTGGATGTCTTGCCCTGATCCGTGCCCATGCCAAGAGCCGTATAGCGCTTGAGATGTTCAACAGATTTATAGCCCTCGCGAACAGACAGTTCCACGTCATCCGTGGACACATCGTCCTGAATATCAACAAAGCGTTTGATGTGAGTATGCGGCGGTAGCGGCACACGCCACATTGCACGAAGCTCGCCAATGCCATCATTTCCAGCCTTTGGAGCCGCAATTGATTTAGCTCCATCGAACCCGGCAGCTTTGGCAGCATCGGCACCCGCTTGCGAGCCTTCCTTCAGGCAATCAGACGTGCCCCAGGTTGCCTTGTTCGCCCCGGCGGAACGTTCCTGCTGGAACGAAACATCGGGAACAAAGGTTGTCAGCGCGTCATCCCAGCGCAATTTACCACGCGCCTGAGAGAACAAATGAACACTTGGTGTCCAACCACCAGACATGCACAACAAGTCACAATCGATCTTGATAATGCTGCCAGCAAGGTGATTTCCAGCTTCATTCAAGGCCATGATCTTTACGCTTTTAACGCGTTTGCCACCAACGGCTTCAAACACAACATGATCATGGAATACTGGAATGCCGCGGCTGCGGACATCTTCTGACGCTTTGCTCTCGGTTTTGCGAATATCAACCACAGCAGAAATTCGCATTCCCGCATCATGCATCTCAGAGACAGCCTGATAGGCGCTGTCATTGTTGGTCATGATTACCGCATTCTTGCCCGGCAATACGCCGTACTGATTTACATAGGTCTGAACTGCACCTGTCATCATGACACCCGGCAAGTCATTGTTACCAAAGACCAATGGGCGTTCAATGGAGCCCGTTGCCAGAACAACCTGCTTGGCCCAGACTTTCCACATCACCTGACGGGGGGTGTAGCCATCTGCACTTGGCAAGTTTTCACCAGTGCGCTGATTAAGTACCAGCATGTTATGATCGTAGTAACTGGCAACCACCGTTTTCGGCAACAATGTTACTTCTTCCATAGCGGCGAGTTCTGCATAGGTTTCTTCAACCCACTGCATGGCTGGCTTGCCATCAATCTGCTCATTGCGGCCTTTCAACTGACCACCGAATTCATCTTGTTCATCAACAAGCATGACCCGCGCGCCACTGGCAGCAGCAGACTTGGCAGCCATCAGGCCCGCAGGCCCGGCGCCAGCGATGAGTACATCACAATAAGCATGCATGTGCTCATAACGATCTGGGTCACGCTCGACAGGGGAGGTTCCCATACCGGCAGCATGACGAATAACCTTCTCGTAAGTCATCCACAAAAATCCAGGCCACTTGAACGTTTTATAATAGAATCCGGCTGGAATAAAACGGGCCAAATGTTTGTTCACTCCATTGATGTCAAAGCCGACAGAAGGCCAGCAATTCTGGCTATTGGCAACAAGGCCATCATAAAGTTCGACCTGCGTAGCCCGAATATTCGGCTCGGAGCGATTGCCTTCACGCATGTTCACCATGGCGCTGGTTTCTTCTGCACCCGCACTCATGATACCGCGAGGGCGGTGATATTTGAAGCTGCGGCCTACAAGATGAACACCATTGGCCAACAATGCAGAAGCCAGTGTATCACCCTGATGCCCCGTATATTGCTTGCCATTAAAGGTAAAGCGTAACGGCTTGGAACGGTCTATACGACCGCCTTCGGCAATTCGGAAAGTTTGAATGCTCATTTATCGCCTCCCTGCAATGCGCCATCCATTGGTTTGATATCGGCGATTTCATGTGTGACGGTATTACGCCGCATCTTGAAATGTTTGCGACAACCACTGATGTGATGCCAAATTTCGTCGTGCCAGCCTTTTGGATTGTCACGCAGGTTTAAAAAATTATTCCATTCGGCATCGCTCTGCGTCATTGGATCTTCAGGACGGTCAACTGTGGCATCTCCCTGATAGGAGAATTCAGCCAACGAGCGATCGCCACACCATGGGCATTTGATCAACATGTTTTTCTTCCTTCTCCGTTAGTGAGCTTTGGCGATGGGGCCAACGCCTTTTTCATCAAGAACATGACCGGTTTCAAAGCGATTAAGTGAGAAACACTCATTCAGCTTATGAGGGCGATCCTGAGCAATGGTATGGGCAAAGACCCAACCGGAACCCGGTGTCGCCTTAAAGCCGCCATAGCACCAGCCTGCATTAATATAGAGGCCATCAACCGGGCTCTTGCCGATAATAGGACTTCCATCCGTGGACATATCCATGATACCGCCCCAGGACCGCATCAGGCGCAAACGACTGAACGCCGGGAACAATTCACAGGCCGCCGTAACAACATGCTCTGGAGTTGGATAGTTGCCACGCTGGGCATAGGAATTATAAAAATCAATATCGCCGCCAAACACCATTTCACCTTTATCAGACTGTGAGATGTAACAGTGCGCAGCACCGGATGTGACCACCGTATCAAGCGCCGGTTTAACGGGCTCGGTTACCATGGCCTGCAACAGGTGCGATTCGATAGGAAGGCGAATACCGGCCATATCAAACAACTGGGTTGAATGACCCGCAACGGCGACACCGACTTTTTTCGATCCGATGAAGCCTTTGGTGGTTTCAACACCCTGCATCTTGCCGTTTTCGATTTTCATGCCAGTGACTTCGCAGTTCTGGATAATATCGATACCGTAGCTGTCTGCGCCACGGGCATAACCCCAGGCGACAGCATCATGACGGGCCGTGCCGGCTTTTGGCTGCTCCAGACCACCGAAGATCGGATAGCGCGCGCTTTTTGTTGTGTTCAACAATGGCACACGTTCTCTCAATTCATTCAATGAGACCCAATGAGCATCAATTCCGTTCAGACGCATGGTGTTGCCACGACGCTGGAAGGCATCGACCTGGGCATCATTATGCGCCAGGTTAATCACACCGCGCGGGCTGAACATGACGTTGTAGTTCAACTCCTTGGTCATACCGCGCCACAAATCCATAGCTTTTTCATAGAAATGCGCATTGCCTTCAATGGCGTAATTGGAGCGAACAATCGTCGTGTTACGACCCGTATTACCACCACCAAGCCAGCCTTTTTCGATGACCGCGATATTGGTGATTCCGTGTTCTTTGGCCAGATAGAAGGCCGTGGACAAGCCATGTCCGCCGCCACCAACGATGATCACGTCATATTCTGGTTTCGGTTCCGGGCTGCGCCAGGCCTCCGTCCAGTTTTCGTGATGGCTGAGCGCGTTACGCGTCAGCGAAAAAATGGAATAATGCTTCACATGCGTCTCCTGCTATAGATCTTCTATACGTCTTTTATGTGTCCGATTTTATACCAATTAGGACCAATTGTGAGGCAGTCTATCAATGCTTGAATGGAATTCCGTTATATGACATAAATTCATTATCTTTATTCTTAAATGGAATACTTACTATGTCTTTGCACCCGGATCAACTGGCTTTTGACTTAAAGACACTAACAGTTTTCCTCGCTGTTGCAGAACACGGCAGCATGACAACAGCCGCTGAAAACCTTTCTATGAGCCAATCTGGAGTGACCAAGATCATTCGAAGATTGGAAGATGATCTCGGTGTTAGTCTTCTTGAACGATCTGAGAGGCCGTTCCGTCCCACCCAGGCCGGACAGGAACTATTGGATCAAGCCCGTGCCCTGTTATCGCAAGCCGAGCGCTTGCAAACCAGTGTTCGTGAATTGGGTGATGCTCCCTTACCCGTGGTGCGAATCGGATTGGTGGATTCATTCGCCGCGACGGCTGGCCCCGGCCTTGTCCGCTCCATGCGCAGCTACGCCAGCAACTTTACTGTATGGTCAGGGATTTCACCCAATCTTGGTGATGATCTGGTATCGCGAAAACTGGACTTCATTATATCAACAGATCCCATGAGCTCCCTGGGTGGTATTGAGTATCATACAGTCATGCGTGAGCCATTCTTGCTGGTTATGCCAGAACGCATGGCAGCAGCAATACAAGAGCCAAGGCTGGAAGATCTGGCGCGCAATCATCCATTCGTACGCTATAGTGAGCGCTCATTGATTGGCGCCAAGATCGAACGCCACCTGCAACAGGCCGGAATCTCCATTCCGGAATCGCTGGAATTTGATGGTACCGAGTCCGTGTTCGCTATGGTTTCAGCAGGCCTCGGTTGGGCCATCACCACGCCCCTTTGCCTGATCCACGGCTTCGGGCATTTGCCATCCTTGCGTGCAATGCCTTTGCCGGGTCGCTCGCTCTCACGGACCCTGTATCTGGTCGCCCGTGAAAGCCGAAGCGCCACCTTGCCCGCCCGCATCGCCAGCGACGCCCGCTCCATAGCCCAAAAACTGGTAGATGATAAAATTCGCCCCATCGCCCCATGGGCAGCCGATGAAATTGTGGTGGGGTGAGACTTTATTATATAGTGGAGGAACACATAAACTTTGAGAGACGAGGTTTGTTATGGTTCTGCCCCCATTCTGTCGATATGTTCCGTGGCCTGATATTGGTCTGAGCGATAATATTATGATCGACGGTTCAGCCAAAGATTACACTGTGCTGACTCTGTCTCATTGGCCGAAGAGTGGCACCCCGCATGACTTAAAAGCTGACAGCTCAGCCGAAATTGTTTTTAACTACATTGAACAGCCGGGATTGCATGAAAATGTCACCGTGGTTACGGGTGATCATTTTGATGAAGATGCCTGCCTTGGCATCTTTGCCATGCTGGAGCCGGAATTTGCTCTTGAGCACAAACACCTGATTTGTGATGCGGCTATAGCAGGAGATTTTACCAAGGGAAATAACCAGCAAGCAAATCGCATTGCCTTCACCATCGGAGCCTTTTGCAATCCCGTGTTCTCACCCCTGGACAAGGCAATTTTTAAAGAACCCTATGATGCAATGTGCGGTATGCTGTTTAAGGAAATTTTACCTCGCGTGCGCCCGATCATCGAGCATACCCATGCCTTTGAAGAGCTTTGGAAAGGCGAGGATGATTTTTTAAATCGCACCGAGCAAGCCCTGTCAAATGGCGCCATCATCATCGAAGAACATCCCGGCATCAGCTTCGCCGTCGTCACCAGCAAACTGGACTTGCGCAACAAAGACGACTTGGCCCGTGGTCATGATAAACCCTGGCATCCCATCGCCATCCACAATCGAACCCGATGCGACAGGATTTTGAGCATATCTGACAGCGGCATTATTTTTGCCTATCGATATGAAAGCTGGGTTCAATACATCACCCTGCCACCACCACCGCGCATCGATTTACACCCGCTGGCAGAGACCTTAACCGACCTTGAATCCGGTGATACCGTTTGGAAATCTGATAGTGTTGAAAATATTTTCCCGCGCATGGTCACGCTAGACAATCAGCCAAGCTCTTTGCATATCGATAAAATTATCGCACATTTTATGGAAGCTTTGGCAACTGGCAAGCCAGCATGGGACCCTTTTGATAAGCAGATTCTATTGGGCTAGAAAATCTCGTACAAAACCTGCGATCACCGCTTCTTCGTCCGTATCATAGGCATACGTATTGCCTTCACCGACACCAAGCCATGCAAGACGCTTGCAGACATTTTCCCGGATGACTGATGAGTTTGCGCCGATCCCGCCGGTAAAGACCATAGCGTCCAATCCGCCGAGTGCGCTTGCAAGCGAGCCGACCTCACGCGCCAGACGATAGCAGTAAAAATCGACCGCTTGTTTTGCTTGCGGATCAGGACTTTCCACTAAGGTTTTCATGTCTGCGGACAATCCCCCCGACATACCCAGCACCCCGCTTTGATTGTAGAGCAGGTCTTCCAAGCCATCAGCGTCCAGACCATCACGACGCATCACAGCAATCAGGGCACCCGGATCAACAGCGCCGGAGCGGGTCGCCATGGGGATGCCGTCAGCCGTGGAATACCCCATGGATGTAGCGATGCTGCGCCCGTTCTTTATCGCACACAAGCTACCGCCGTTGCCCAGATGCAGGGCAATAACGCGCGGTGGTAATTTTCCATCTTCTGTCATCGCAGGCAGCGCCTGCACAACATACGTATAGGACAGACCGTGAAAACCATACCGTCGAATACCGGCTTCTGTGTAATCACGTGGCAATCCGGTTTCCTGTGCTTCAGGCGGCATAGAGGCATGAAAGGCTGTATCGAAACAGGCGATTTGAACAACATCGGGCCACAGCCCTGCCACAGCGCGCATGGCCGCGACATTATGAGGTTGGTGATGTGGAGCAAGGGGCTCCAGCGCAGCCAAGGCTGTGATGATTTCGCCCGTTACGCAAACCGGATCAACAAAGTCTCCGCCGCCGTGAACCACCCGGTGGCCTACGGCTTTTATATCTTTGCCCGCAATCCATCCAAAAAGATTTTTAAGGGCTGAGGTATGATCACTAACGTTTGAAATATCCGGCTTGCCCGTAATGCCGCTTGCCTCAAAAAAAGCACCGCTCCCAATGCCGCCGATTTGCCCCCGTACGGTTTCAGAATCCGTGCCGTTAAAAAGTGCAAACTTGATGCTGGAAGATCCTGCGTTGAGAACAAGAATGTTTTCAGACATATTCAAAACCCTGTAAATGTTCGTATCAGGCCAACACCTGAAAGTGACATCAGCAATATAAGCGTATAGCGTCGAAACGATTCAGGCGCAGCCGTCACAAACTTTCGATGCCCCATCAAATTGCCCAACAAAAGCGGCGGCACAAAGATGGCGGTCCGCAACAGCACATCGGAGGTTAACAAACCTTCTGCCCAGGTAAATGCTGTTGCATAAGTATCCAGCACAAAAAAGAAAGCAATCATCGAAGCCCGCATGGCAGCCGCAGTGATTGATCCCGTCAACAAGAATATAACCACCATTAATCCGCCCATGGCAGTGGCCCCGTTGACAACGCCGCTAATCAATCCGGCACCGATCATATGGCCCATACCATGCCCGTTTTTCATTTTGTATCCGCGCCAAATGGTCAACGCTGCGCACAGGCATATTATATAAAGGGTCGCACGCATGGGCGTTGTGGGAATGCTTGCAAGCAAATGTACCCCCAAGGGTGATGCAATGACGGCACCAAAGAACAACACCCCGACAAGCTTTCGGTCTACATCCCTCCAGACCTTGGGCAGCATGTGTGCGCTGGCGATGACTTCCATCATCAAGGCAATAGGGACAACCTCGGATGGTGGCATGACCAAAGACAGGCTGGTTACTAACAGCGCAGAAAACCCGAATCCAGTATAGCCCCGAACAATGGCCGCCAAAAAAACAACCATAAGGGAAAAGGCCAGCGTTAGCGGAGTCAGCCCGGCAACGATTTCAGTGTTCAGCTCCATTTGGAAAGCCTATTGACGCCGCATATCAGCAGGATCAATCCCGGCGACTTCCACCGGTTTTTTCATGGCATCGCGACGGAATGGCTCGCCCAGTTCCTGATTGAGAACGATTTCGATAAAGGTCGTCACACCATCGGCTTGTGCCTTGCAGCCTTCTTTCAAAGCGTTGCTTAACTCTTCAGGTTTGGTCACCTGAACACCTTTCAAACCGCAACCTTCGGCGACTTTGGCATAGCTGAGTTCAGGATTAAGCTCAGTACCAACAAAGTTATTATCATACCAAAGAATAGAGTTGCGTTTCTCAGCACCCCATTGATAATTGCGAAAAATCACCATGGTAATGGCAGGCCAGTCATCGCGCCCAACGGAGGTCATCTCGTTCATGGAGATACCAAATGCGCCATCACCTGCGAACCCAACCACAGGTGTATCGGGGTTGCCGATCTTTGCACCGATGACAGACGGGAAACCATAACCACATGGCCCAAACAGGCCGGGTGCGAGATATTTTCGGCCTTGTTCGAACGTTGGGTAGGCATTACCGATGGCGCAGTTATTGCCAATGTCGCTGGAAATAATCGCTTCCTTGGGCAGGCCAGCTTGAATTGCTCGCCATGCCTGACGGGGCGACATTAAATCTGCGTCACGTTCGCGGGAG
>JABJOR010000505.1 GCA_018664265.1 Rhodospirillales bacterium | reverse complement strand
CTTCAAAATCATGCGCCCGTTCTGCGCAGGCGTGATTGCAGATGAAGACCTGTTCCATATAATTGAGACAGCCTATAGCACATTCAGCAGCGACAGCCCTGCCCCCTTGCGTGATTTAGGGGACGGCCTTTGGTTGATGGAGCTGTACCATGGCCCGACGCTAGCCTTCAAAGACGTTGCCATGCAATTCCTTGGCGGTATGTTTGACTACATCTTGTCCAAGCGCGGCGAACAGGTAACCATTATTGGCGCCACGTCAGGTGATACGGGTTCTGCCGCCATTGAAGCCGTACGTGGCAAGGACGCTATCGATATTTTCATGCTGCATCCGAAAGGCCGGGTCTCAGAAGTCCAGCGCCGCCAAATGAGCACTGTACTTGATGACAATATTCACAACATAGCCCTGGAAGGCACCTTTGATGATTGCCAGTCCATGGTCAAAGCCATGTTTAACGACACGGCATTTCGGGCTCGCCATCCTTTGTCAGCTGTCAATTCTATAAACTGGGCAAGGATCATGGCCCAGATTGTCTACTACATCACATCGGCCGCTCAATTGGGAGCGCCCGAAAATCCGGTTTCGTTCTGTGTTCCAACTGGAAATTTCGGCAATGTTTTTGCAGGCTACGCGGCCAAACAAATGGGCGTTCCTGTGAATCAGTTCCTGGTTGCCTCTAATAGCAATGATATTTTGACCCGTTTCTTTAATTCAGGCGTTATGGAAATGCAGGGCGTCGAGGCGACAACCAGCCCCAGCATGGATATTCAAATTTCATCCAATTTCGAACGCTTGCTATTTGAGCTGTCCGGGCGCGACGGAGAGCGTGTAGCTGGTCTTATGAACGAATTTGTTGAAACCGGGCGGTATGAAATCGGCAAAGATGAACTGGATGAAGCCCTCAGTCTGTTCAGTGGCGCACGCTATGATGATGATCAGGTCAAGGCTGAAATTCATCGTCACTACGTTACACACCATAATGAAACTGGCAATCTGATTGATCCGCACACTGCAGTCGCTATGGCTGCAGCGCGTGAGCACAGGCAAGATACTTCTACGCCTATGGTAGTTCTGTCTACTGCACATCCGGCAAAATTTGGTGATACAGTCAAATCGGCAACAGGCGTTTCTCCTGAATTGCCAGAGCATTTGGCGGACCTGTTTGAACGCGAAGAACGTTATGAAACCCTTCCTAATGAAATTCGCGACGTGGAAGCCTATATTGATACTATGACAAACAAACACAGTGACGTTGCATGAGTGTTCGCCTGACAACGCTTGATAATGGTCTGCGGGTCGTCACAGACACCATGACTATGGTTGAAACCGTGTCCGTAGGTGCCTGGGTAGACGCTGGAGCGCGTCATGAACACCCTTCCATTAACGGAATATCCCATATGCTGGAACACATGGCATTCAAAGGTACAAGGCGTCGTTCGGCCCGTGATATTGCAACCGAAATTGAGGCCGTTGGCGGCCATGTGAATGCCTATACATCGAGAGAGCACACGGCTTTTTACGCAAAGATGCTGAAAGAGGATATGCCTCTGGCACTGGATATAATCGCTGATATTTTACAGAACTCGGTTATGGACGCCGAGGAACTGGATCGTGAGCGCACGGTTATTTTGCAAGAAATTCACCAATCTCACGATACACCGGATGATATTGTTTTTGATTTTTTCCAGCAAACCGCATTTCCGGACCAGGCCGTTGGGCGTCCGGTTCTAGGCACTATTGATCTGGTAAGCAATTTTAATCGGCAAACTCTGATAGATTATATGGCAGCACAATATGCGCCACCCTCTATCATAATTGCGGCGGCAGGGAATATTGATCACGACATGTTTGTTGATCTTGCCAACAATGCCTTTACCAATCTGCCCGAACACAACAATCGTGAAGTTGAGCCCGCCGTGTATCATGGTGGAGATTACAGAAGCCATCGCGATTTGGAGCAAGTTCATTGTCTGATGGGATTCGATGGTTTGGCCTATAATGACCCGGATTATCACGCAGCTTCAGTTTACACAACGTTGCTGGGTGGCGGGATGTCATCAAGGCTGTTTCAAGAAATTCGCGAAGCCAGAGGATTGGTCTATTCCGTTTATTCCTTCGTGTCATCGTTTCAGGATGGCGGGATATTTGGTGTCTATGCCGGCACAGGGGAACAAGAAATAAAAGAAGTTGTGCCCCTGCTCTGTGATGAGTTGATGCGCAGCACCCTGGATATCAGTGAAGAAGAGACTACGCGTGCCCGCGCCCAGCTTAAGGCCAGTATTTTGATGTCCCTGGAAAGTACCTCATCCAGATGTGAGCAGGCCGCACGGCAGCTATTGGTCTATAACCGTATTATCCCGCTGGAAGAAACCGTTGCCAAAATTGAAGCTGTTGATGCAGCCGCCGTCATGAGAGCGGCAAAACGTATTCTCGAGAGCACTCTGACTTTGACAGCTCTGGGTCCGCTAAAAGAACTTGAAACCTATGATGCCGTCACCAAACGATTGGCATAATTTTCAAGGTCTCCACCCTCCATATTCCGAATCGAATTTTCAAATTCATGTTTCACCCTGAATTTTCGGACACCTTTTGGCCATTAATTCGATCTTCTATAAAGAAAATTTTCTTTTTATTCAGAATAATTAAATTTCTATTCTGGGTGTTACCCCAAGTATTTAGTAACCCTTTGTTAAGACACTGAGCACTAGAATGTATGCACTATCGTTCAGAAGAACTCTAGAGGAAAAGCGCAGAAAACAAGCGCCTAGGAGAAAATACTATGGAATCATTTATTCATATTATCATTTACAGCCTTATTGGTGTTGGTGCGATTATTTTCGGCATGACACAGCGGCGCACCCACTAAACCTATGTAAATCAGCCTGAAAGCTGATGTTATTCACAGGTTTCTTAATCAACGACAGTTGAACACCTGAACCTCTATGTATTATGGTTAACGCACGGATAACGCACTTTGTGTGGTATCTATTGCAAAAAAATTGCAATTTCTGACAGGCAGAAGCCTTCATTCACCATAATAATCTATTTAAATAGAGGAATACTTCTGTGATCATTTCAACAAACTTAATCATTCTTGGTTGTGTAGCCCTTGCTGCGTGCGTTT
>JABJOR010000504.1 GCA_018664265.1 Rhodospirillales bacterium | reverse complement strand
GAGCGTGAAATGGGCCTCAGCGACGAACACGACGGAATCATCGATCTAGACACAGACGGTCCAACAGGTACATCGGCTGTAGAGATCATGGGCCTTAATGACACCCTGATTGAAATTGCCATTACCCCCAACCGTGGTGATTGCCTCGGCGTGCGGGGCATCGCACGCGATCTGGCGGCGTCAGGTCTTGGTACCCTCAAGCCTTTGAATGATACTGCCACCCCAGGCACGTTCGAGAGCCCCATCAAGGTTCACATTGATCTGGAAGGCGACAGCGCAAATGCCTGCCCAATGTTTGTCGGGCGCTACATTCGCGGTGTGAAAAACCCGGAAAGCCCCAAGTGGTTGAAGGATCGCCTGCTTGCTGTTGGCTTGCGCCCGATTTCTGCGCTGGTCGATATCACCAACTTGATGACGCTTGGTTACAATCGTCCGCTGCACGTCTTTGATGCGGACAAGGTTACGGGTGACATCCACGTTCGCATGGCAAAACAGGGCGAGACTTTTCTCGCGCTTAATGACAAAGCCTACACATTGGACGACACAGTCACCGTGATTGCCGACGAAGCCCACGCCGAAGCAATGGGCGGCATTATGGGCGGCGTTGAATCCGGTTGCACCGAGACCACAACAAACGTGTTTGTTGAATCCGCCTTTTTCGACCCTATCCGTACAGCGACCTCAGGGCGAAAACTTAATGTTACATCCGATGCGCGTTATCGTTTTGAGCGCGGTATTGATCCGGAATTCCTGATCGGTGGCATGGAAATCGCAACACAGTTAATTCTTGATCTGTGTGACGGTGAAGTTTCCGAGCTTGTCATTGCTGGCGGCGCGCCAAAATGGCAACGCACCATTGATTTGCGTCTTGAACGTATATTCGGATTGGGCGGCACAGAAATCGAAACCAATGAAGCCATCCGCATTTTGGACGTTCTGGGCTTTGATGTTACCCGCAACGGTGAAGTGCTAAGCTGCGATGTTCCATCCTGGCGCAGCGACATTGTTGGCGAGGCTGATCTGGTGGAAGAGGTCGTGCGCGTAAACGGCTACGACCAAATCCCCATTGTTGCCTTCACGAATGTAAACAATTTACCGCATCCAATTTTGACCCCTAGCCAACGCCGCCGTGCGGCAGGTCGCAGGACGGCCGCCTCTCGCGGATTGATGGAAGCCGTAACCTATTCCTTCCTGCCATCCAGTCAGGCAGATTTGTTTGGCGGGGTCAGTAATGGCCTGCGCCTCATCAACCCGATCAGCGCTGACCTCGATGTCATGCGTCCGTCCTTGCTGCCCAATCTTCTGGCAGCAGCTGGACGCAATGCCGATCGCGGAGTCGCCAACGCCTGTTTGTTTGAAGTCGGCCCTCAATTTGATGGCGACGGGCCGGGCGCTCAATCACAGATCATCGCTGGTATCCGTAGTGGCCTGACGGGTGAAAAAAACTGGAGCGAACGCCCTCGCGCCGTTGACGCCTTTGATGCAAAAGCTGACGCACTTGCAATCCTGTCTGATCTGGGCGCTCCGGTAGCCAACCTCCAGGTCTTCACCGAAGCCCCGGACTGGTATCACCCAGGACGTTCCGGCGAACTCCGTATGGGGCCCAAAACCACACTGGCTCGATTTGGCGAAGTTCATCCCGGTGTTCTCAAGAAGATGGGAGTCAAAGGAGCGGTTGCAGCCTTTGAAATCCTCCTTGAAAACCTGCCGTCTCCAAAAGCAGCCAAAGGTTCGGCCCGGGCAAACCTGATCTTGCCGAACTTACAGCCTTTGGAACGTGACTTTGCTTTTGTTGTTTCTCGGGATGTCAGCGCCGAAGCCCTGATCCGGGCCGCCAAAGGCGTGGACAAAAAGCTGATTACTGATGTGCGCTTATTTGATGTCTTTCAGGGTGGAAACCTTGCGGACGACCAAAAATCCATCGCCATCAATGTAGTTTTACAACCTACTGAGCAAACCCTGACGGACGCAGACATTGAAGCAATCGCGGTCAAAATTGTTGACAAGGTCTGCTCTACAACAGGCGGAACCTTGCGCGGTTGAGATAGGTTCAAGCAAAAATTTAAGGCCCGATGCAAGTTATGCATTGGGCCTTTTTTATATCAACAACGACATACAATGTGTTACTGATCTGCCATTATCTGACAAAGGCAGATCAGTATACGATGTCGCGATATGTTCCCTGTTCACCCACCGAGGGTGACCAAAATTTCGGCCAATCACAACATTGCTAGCGATATGCTCATAAAATGCAAGATCGCTTAAGCAATCTTGCCCTATTTTTTTCAAATCTGCAGTGCGCATATTGGTTATGTCTAATTGATGCAATTCAGCCAAATTGGTGCCCCACAGGCGATACCGAAAATCAAAAGGGTTATTGTAAAAATCAAGAACCATAAGATTACCCCACCATGGAGCAAAATCTTCAAGCTCAAAATCCTTCCAGGCAGGCAGGAAACGTCCTTTCATTTTGCTGCGCCATAGCGTAACAAATTCTTCAAATTCCAAAAATTCACTAGCATCTGTATCAATGCTGTAAACTTCATATGTTCGGCTTGGTGAGTTAAGAATCAAACTCATAATTGGTTAGTTGTCCCTCGGAATTTAATAATTTTTTATTTCCCTTTTTTACCTCAGTTATCCGGGAAGGGAAACAATCAATGCCATTTCATATCATCAGCGACAAACAGTTGGTTACTGTTTTACCATCACTGGATAATGGGAGATCCAGAAATGCAGTGGTGATATGTTCGCGTCCCTGCCACACGAACGGGCCTGTGCTATATCCGATCTTCGCATGCTCAGCTATATATTGATAATAATCTATGTCCATCTGGTGCATCTTGCCTTGCGCAACCATTTCTGAGCCCAGGGAGTTTGTTGCTTCCCTTTGATACCGTATCACCATATTTTGCCCCCACAGGCGAAACCGAAAATCAAATGGGTCCTTTAAATAATCCAGAACCATTATGTTCCCCCACCACGATGTAAAGTCTTCAAATTCAAAATCTTCCCAGGCAGGCAGGAAGCGGCCATCCTTCCTGGCTTGCCATAAAGTTATAAATTCTTCATTGCCGGAAAATTCAGAGGGGCCCGCATCAAGTTCATAGGTCTTGTATGCCCAACCTTCAGATTCAAATAAAGTGTTCATCAAATACTAAGCGCGTCCTGTTTTTCCACCGTCCGCGAATAATCGGGCACCTTGTTCATTGATAATTTGCTCACCTTTGCTCATAGCGAATGAGACTGCTTCATCACGGGATGTAAACGTATCTGCGCGAATGAACTCACGCTCAAGGTCTTCTTCTCCATCTTCACCGGGCTTTATGATAACCCCGGCCAAATTCCACTTGTCCCCGTTTTTTTGCGGAGCAGCACAGATCAAAAATCCTTCATAAGGGACTGGTTCACTGCGTTTTGATCCTTCATCTTTGCTCGATAAGCCGCCAAACAAGCGTGAAAAAAATGAACCCATGATCTTTATTCCCTGAAATTCTGTATTATTACTTATGCTTATTATACGCGTACTCATAGGGAAGTCATGGCTATTTTAACGATTTATCACCTATTTCAGCTACACCATAAACATCCGTTGGCATGGACCGCCCCCGAACAACAACATTCCCCAAATGTTTATAAGAAAAGAGGTTTTCATCACACGCTATTGCGGCATCCCGGGTTTGCGCAGAAACCATAACGTAGGTTCCGTATTCTTTATTGAGCTGCTCCAGTCGAGCTGCAATATTCACTTCATCCCCGTAAACCGTAAACAGCAGCATATCCTCTGCACCAATTGTTCCAACCGTCATTTCGCCTGTATTTATACCGCACCGTGTTTTTAAAATAAGGCCATTGCCAAATTTCTGGTGGGCCATGACGCGTTCAATTTCAAGGGCTGTACGGATGGCATCAACCGCGTGATCTGTATCGTCACTGGCAGCATTAAACATGATCAGCAAGGCATCGCCATGATATTGATTGATGACGCCGCCATGCCTGGTCGCAATTTCATAAATGGCACCGAAGTACGCGTTCATAACACCAACAAGCTCATTGGGTTGTAGTTTTTCAGAAACTTTCGAAAAGCCTTCTATATCCGTAAATAAAGCCGTTGCCACTTTTAAGGTGCCATCACCCGGCATAATTTTTTCTTCGGAGTGAACAATCTGGTCTGCAATTTCACGCGGTACAAATCGCGACAAGTCCCGCGCGGCCACCTGATCCATGGCGGCGCGACACATCATGATCCGACCACGCTGTAATCCAATAGCAAGAACCATTGTCACAACCACTATGGAAAGCAGCTTGTCGACTTCCGCGCCAAGCAGAACGCTGTTAGATGTCATGTAATCAACATAGTTGCGGGTGATCATCGGATCAGTTGGGTTCGAAAACATAACGAACGCGACCAAAGCCATCCATCCGACAACCGCGGCTCCACCAGCCAACAGCACGTAGCGAGGTTCATAGCGCAATGCCCGCAAAGCAATAAAGATAAAGACGTAGAGCAGCGTCGGGGCTTTCAAATAAAATGACGGCGGCTGATCATATTGAATATGGAAGCTCCAGATCAGGGTCATCAATAATCCCATATCCAGAATGATAGAGCCCATCAGCACCCACCCTGGCAAAGCGCATTTATAGGATGCAACCAACCTCATAACCGTTAGGCCCAAATATAAACCCAAGGCCCATGGCACAGCTTGAAAGGCACCCGGTGCCGACATTTTCGGCGACAACGAATAAAGCGCAACAAAAATGCATACCAGGATCAGCTGAATCCAGCCAACAAGTATTTCACTGCGGTTTTGTTCATTACGAACATCGCGCATGATACGCTCTGGCATATCAATTTCGATAGAATTGCCAAATATGAATTCCCGCATTGATTCAAACATGGAGGGTTTAGCTTCAGCCATTCTTTCTGCGCCCCAATTCCTTGCGGACCAGATTTATTTGCTTTTCCACATTGATAGCAACAAAAGAAGTCACTT
>JABJOR010000503.1 GCA_018664265.1 Rhodospirillales bacterium | reverse complement strand
TTCTCAATTGCTGAGAGAATATGGCTTTGGCGGTTATCGATCTCCTTCAGGCGAGCCTTATAGGCATCTTGCTCTGCACCTTTACCCTGATTAACCTCAAAGAGAAGCGTCTCCCATTGTTTAATAGAGCTCGCTGCTACTTCTGGTGAGAACATTTTATGTCGTAATGCGTTTATGACTTCCTTCTCGATCATAGAGCGGGGGATATGGAAGGTATTTTGGCAAACACCTTTTGATCTGGCATTGTTGCAGCCGTATCTGTTGGCCCCAACCATGACAAAGGGGCTACCGCATTCACCACATTTGATGACGCCAGAGAGCAGGTGTTTGCGGCGATGTGCCCGATTTAGGGCATTACCTTTTTCGTCCCGCTTCATTTGTGTGGTAACAGTTTGCTGACGCTGCTTTACGCTATTCCATAGCTCAGGGCTGATGATACGAAGTTCGGGAACGTCTACGATCTCCCATTCTTCTTCCGGGTTTGGCCGAGCCACCCGTTTTCCTGTTCTTGGGTTTTTAATATAGGAGCAGCGGTTCCACTCAATACGGCCATCATACAGGGCATTGTTTAATAAACCAGTGCCTCGTGCCACTTGTCCTCGAATGGTAGTGTCACCCCACTCACGGCCTTTAGGGCCGGGAATACCCTCTTTATTTAACAATTTGGCTATGGTTCTGGGGGCGGTACCATTTGCATACATCTCAAAGATGCGAATAACTGTTTTTGCTTCAAAGGGATCAATTGTGCGCTCACCCTTCTTATCGGGAACTGGTTTATACCCATATGCAATGCCACTTGCACTCAGTCCGGATAGAACTTTACCCCGAAGTCCCCTGATTGTTTTTTGTCTTGTCTGGGTGAGGTAGTCCTGAGCAATACCGCCCATGATACCAATCAACAAGGGGGTGAGCTCGCCATTGCTTGTGGTATGAAGGCGAATTCCCAGAAAATTAAGCTCATCGCTCAAGGTAGCGACATCTGCCAGTCTTCGGGCGAAGCGGTCCACTGATTCAGCAATCACCACTTCAAACTTGCCAGCACTTGAATCAATGCTCAATTGCTCAAAGCCGTCTCTGCCGATAACACTGGCACCGGATGCCTCAGCGTCAGAGTAGGTGGCAACAACCTTGAAGTTCTGGCTCTTGCAATATCTTGTACAGCCCTCAATCTGGTCCTCAATGGACTCTTTTCGTTGCAGGTCAGTTGAGTATCTTGCGTATATGGCAGCTTTAATCATGAGTTATTCCATCCTTCAAGCTCAAGATATGGGAAGACGGAATAAAGGCCAATAGGCGTTTGTAACTAATGTGCTCTTTTTGCGTGTTTATTAAATGCAGAAAGTACCAGGAGAAAACCATGTGTCGTAAATCTCAAGGTGAGCAACGCATAAGATACATTTGTAACGTTTTTATCCAGATTAGTAGCAGCATAAGTCAAATTATTTTACACTAAAATAAATTGTTTCAACCTGAAACACACTGAAATAGGTTGTTTTACAATACCAGGGTAAATCCCAGAATCTATTCCAGGTGAAATAAACAGATTACCCAATTACAGCAAAATTAGCTTTCTTATTCTCAAAGATAATGGCAATCAATTAATATGTAGCAAGCTGATATTGCACGTTACTTCGGTTTTGCAAAATCCGAAGTAACGTGGGGAGACATCAATAAACAAAAAACAGGATTGCTATATTTTATCCTGGAAATGAAAGCAGCACATATTGGTATGTAATCACTCATTATATGTGATTAATCACGTTTCTTATGGTTAAGGCAACGGACTTAACATGGGCATGAATAAATTTATTCCAAGCATACATGACAACGCCAGCATAGGCTCGCGAGCGCGTTATCAAACGACGCCGTAGCGAGTGAGCCTATGCGACTGCAACACTTCATAGGCAACCAAATTGATGATGAGGAATGTTTCCAAAATTGCCATGATGCAGCCAAATTATGGCAAAAAATGCAATCGCTGTAATCTTAGCTGGGGTCAACGGGGAGGCACTCCCCTTGCAAGTGGTTGTGTATACAACATGGCTTGCTCTTCTTAGAAAATATTGTGAAGACTATACTTCCAACAGAATTACGTGAGAAATTATCGGCATGTCAGCCTTCATTATGTTTTCCTTATTTGCATTTGTATGTTTTGATGTAAGACAATGATATTGAAAGACTGAACCTATCAATATATGCGGATTACTAACATCTACATTCAGGTCAGGGCTTTGATCTGGGCTATTTATCATTACTATTTCTTTATAAGATTATATATAAGATTGAACGGGTGAGCATCTGATGCTCATGTACCTGAGCATCAATGCACATTTGTTTATGCCGATTCATTACTCCAAAGGCCAGCAATAGCCCAGAACATTGCATTCGGGAAAATGTCTTATTTACTGCCTGTGCCTTGAAGGGTAAAAGGTTGTTTGAAATCTTATTGCCGATTTTCGTGATATAAATTACAGTAGGCAACTAATCTGAGATAGGAGGCGGAAGTGGACCTAATGTTGCAAATGATGAACATTCAAAAGACATTTAGAGTCCGCTATATCTCACCATAGCGGAATTATATTGTGGGTGTGGTTATAGTCAGCTCATAGCCGAGACTGTTGAAAAACTCAGTTGAATAGATGATCTACCTGTGATTCACTGGTTCTGTTGATTTTGAACAGGAGAGCGGTGATGTTGGGTGAACAGGTTGGGCAGCAAGATCGTTTGTTTTACCAATTCAATCTGGAAGACCGCATCCCGAAGAATCATTTATTACGCCAGCTTGATTCCGTCCTAGACCTTGACTGGCTTCGCTCTGAACTTGCACCGTATTATAGTCACACAGGGCGACCATCAATTGACCCGGAACTGATGATCAGAATGTTACTGGTTGGATACTGTTATTCGATCCGCTCGGAACGGCGTTTGTGTCAAGATGTTGAACTTAATCTGGCCTACCGTTGGTTTTGTCGGCTCGGCCTTGAAGATCAAGTTCCTAACCATTCAACATTCTCCGTGAATCGCCACGGGCGTTTTCGTGACAGCGATATTCTGCGCAAGGTTTTTGAAGAAGCTGTTTGTGGTTGTATGAAAGCCGGGCTTGTAGGCAGTGAAGGCTTCGCCGTTGACGCCAGTGTAATCGAGGCCGATGCAAGCCGTTTTGCCCGGATCGAAGGTGCGGCTTATAATTGGAGCGATGAACAACAGGCCCAACGTCCAATCAGAGAATACCTAGAAGCCCTTGAGAGTGAGAACACTCCGATCAATCCAGAGCGTAAACCAAAGGCTATGTCTCCGACCGATCCGACAGCAGCATGGACAACACGCGGGCGCAACAAGGTCATGTTTGGTTATAGTATGAACTACCTAATCGACATGGAAAACGCCGTAATCCTTGATGTTGAGGCTACACCAACGCGCATTAGCAAGGAAGTCGAGGTAACACAAACCATGCTAGAGCGAACGGAAGATCGCTTTGGTTTGAAGCCGGAGCATATTGCCGGGGATGCCGCTTATGGAACCGGAAAGATGCTGGGTTGGCTGGTTGAGCACAACATTGAACCACATATCCCTGTTTGGGATAAAAGCAAACGCAAGGACGGCACCTTCTCACGAAGCGACTTCACCTTCGATGCTGAGGCCGACATTTATATTTGCCCTGAAGGCAAAACGTTAAAAACAACGGGTCGGCGACACGAAGGTAAAACTTTACTCTATAGGGCCAGTAAACCAGATTGCCAGCAATGCCCGGAGAAACAGCATTGTTGTCCGAAAGCTCCAGAACGAAAAGTTCCCCGGGACATCAATCAGGCAGCTCGTGATTACGCTCAATCTCTTTGGGGTAACGACGCCTATAATCAGTCCGCCTGTAATCGTAAAAAAATCGAGAGGTTGTTCGGTGAAGCCAAACGTCATTTGGAAATGACAAGGCTCAGATTACGCGGCCTGTCCGGAGCTAAAGATGAATTCCTGCTCACTGCAACGGTCCAAAACCTAAAACGGTTGATTAAGGTTGCTACAAAACCGCCGCCAATGCCGATAAGGGTGTGAATAATGCGCAAAAAGCATCAACCAAGTAGACAAAACCAACCCAGCAACACCGAAAAGCAGAGCCCAAAAATTTTTATAAGTTAAACAGCCAGTTAAACATGCTTCAAAACAGAGTTTTTCAACAGCCTCAGCCAAGAGGCGACATTAGAAGCTGCTAATATTTTATTCACTTAACGTTTAATGCCACTTCGTAAAGTCGATGGTTGAAATCCTTACGCTACATTCAGAGCTGTCATTTGATATGCTCAAATTGTGACACGAT
>JABJOR010000502.1 GCA_018664265.1 Rhodospirillales bacterium | reverse complement strand
TTATCCTAAAACGGTACTTGATTAGTACCCGCTTAGCCCCCTAATATCTTATAAATAAATATAGGAACGTCTGTACCATAGTGATATTGTGCGTTTAAAGTTTCTGCAATGATATCTAACTGTTTGATATAAAATGGATATTATGTAATTTTATAATCAAATGTTGATGTGGGCAGAACAATCTATATCTTATGTGGCGAATGTGCATACATAAGTGTGATGCAAAAATGAAATGGAGAGGGAAATGGACGACTTACTTACTGAGTTTCTGACTGAAACTTCTGAAAGTCTGGCTGTCATTGACGTGGAATTGGTCAGGTTTGAGCAAGACCCAAATGATGCCGGTATTTTAGGGAACATTTTCCGTCTTGTGCATACGATTAAAGGTACTTGTGGGTTTTTAGGGCTTCCCAGACTTGAAGCTGTTGCTCATGCGGGTGAGAATATTCTGGGCAAGTTTCGTGACGGTGTCCTAGAAGTGACGCCAGAAGCGGTTACGTTGATTTTAAGGTGTATTGATACGATCCGTGACTTGCTTGCAGAGTTGGAAGAAAACAGCGAAGAGCCTGATGGTAACGATCAAGACTTAATTGATGTATTGAATGCAATGGCTGAGGGTAATGCGCCTGCACCAGCGGCAGCAGCTCCCGAAGAAACACCAGCGCCAGCGGCTGAAGCTGACATTGATGGTGGAGGACCAGCTGTAAACGAATTCGGTGCTCCTGTTGCAGCAGAGTTGTTGGCAGAAGTTGAAATGGCAGGAGGAGGCTCACCGCCACCTACAAATGAATTTGGTGCGCCTGTAGCACTCGACCTTTTGGAAGAGGTTGCAGATGCCCAGGCTGAAGGTTTTGTTGCTGCAACCGACAATGAGATAGCGGCTGAAGCTAAGGAAGAAGTTAAGGAAGAAGTAGAAGTAGTAAAAGAAGAAGTTAAAGCTGCTCCTCCTGTTCCACAGAAAAGCGCTCCTCCTCCAGCCCCTGCTGCAGAAGAGCATAAAAAAGAGAGCGCAGTTGCCGCGTCCAGTATTCGTGTTCATGTGGATGTTCTTGAAGACCTTATGACACTGGTCAGTGAATTGGTTTTGACTCGAAACCAGCTTTTGCAAATGGTTCGTGGTCACGATGACAGTGAATTTACCGTTCCTCTACAAAGGCTAAGCCATATTACATCAGATCTTCAGGAAGGTGTGATGAAGACCCGGATGCAGCCAATCGGCAATGCCTGGGCCAAACTGCCACGTATTGTTCGTGATCTTGCTGTTGAATCTGGTAAGAAAATCGAACTTGTTATGGTTGGTGCTGAAACGGAACTTGATCGTCAGGTTCTTGAGCTGATTAAAGATCCTCTTACACATATGGTACGAAATTCAGCAGATCATGGACTGGAAGACCCGGCAGGTCGAAGTGCTGCTGGCAAGACAGTTACAGGACAAATTATCCTAAAGGCGTACCATGAGGGCGGTCATATTATTATCCAGATCAGGGATGATGGTCGTGGACTTAGCATGGAGCGCATCAGGACCAAGATTATTGATAACAATCTTGCTACTGAGTCAGAACTTGACGGTATGACTGAAAATCAAATTCAGCAGTATATTTTCAAGGCTGGGTTCTCTACCGCTGAAAAAGTTACCAACATATCCGGTCGTGGCGTTGGTATGGATGTTGTTCGTACAAATATCGAACGCATTGGTGGTACCTGTGAACTAAAGTCTACAGAAGGCACTGGGACAGTTCTTACTATTAAAATCCCGCTGACACTGGCAATTGTATCAGCATTAATTGTTGAATGCGGTGGCGAGCGATTTGCTATTCCGCAGATCAGTGTTTTGGAACTTGTTCGCGCATCAGACAATACAGAACACGCAATTGAGATGATCAATAACTCACCTGTATTGAGGTTGCGCAATCGTTTGTTGCCACTGATTTCATTAAGTTCATTGTTGAAATTAGGCGAGGGTATGAGCGACGGCATGTTTATTGTCGTGACACAAGTCGGTACGCAAACTTTTGGTATTATTGTTGATAAAGTATTTGATACTGAAGAAATCGTAGTTAAACCTGTAGCTCCGGTGCAGAGGAATATTTCTGCTTATTCGGGAAATACCATTCTCGGTGATGGCAGCGTGATTATGATTCTTGATCCTAATGGTATCGCATCACATGCAGGTGAAGTCAGTGACGAGCAGGCAAGTGTAGACGCTACTACAACGACAGCTGCAGATCAGACGACATCGCTTCTTGTCTTCCGTGCTGGTGGTACCGAGTTGAAAGCTGTTCCGTTGGCCCTTATTGCGAGGCTGGAAGAAGTTGATTTGTCAGCTGTAGAAACAGTCCATGGTACTCATGTAGTGAATTACCGTGAACATATTATGCCACTAATCCCATTTGATCCGAGTTTCCAATTTGAATCAGAAGGGCGTCAGCCTGTGCTGGTGTTTACGGATCGTGACCGTTCTATGGGCCTTGTCGTTGACGAGATCGTTGATATTGTTGATGAAAAACTTGTTATTGAGCTTGTTTCGGACACCGTTGGTGTTGTTGGAACTGCAACAATAGCTAAGAAAGCAACAGATATTATCGATTCTAGCTACTATTTGACAAAGGCATTCCCAGACTGGTTTGGTTCATCTGATACAGGTACAGCATCGGTACAAGATAGACGTGCATTGCTTGTAGATGACAGTCAATTTTTCCGTAATTTGTTAACTCCATTACTTTCTGTCGCAGGATGGGAAGTGAGGGCGGTTGAGAGTGCTGAGGAAGCCCTGAAATTGCGTGAAAATGGTCAGGAGTTTGATGTCATTATCAGTGATATTGAAATGCCAGGAATGAACGGATTTGAATTTGCAGAATCAGTACGTAGTGGCGGAGCTTGGTCGACTACACCAATGGTTGCTTTGTCGGTTAGTGCTTCAGAAGCAGACTTTGTCAAAGGCCGAGATGCCGGATTTGATGATTATGTAGCAAAGCATGACCGTGATGCGCTGGTCACTACTCTGGCACAAACGATATCCATGGCGGCTCAAAATGCTGAAAAAGCAGATTAATATCGGCTACAGTGATTTCTTTGTTGTACATTTGGCCTGTGGTTGCTACTGAATATAGTGAGTAGTGTGTGCGTTTTGACAAAAAAAGGAACGGGCTTTGCAATGAAATCCTGTCTTATCGTTGATGATTCAAAAGTAATCCGAATGGTAGCTCGTAAAATTTTAGAAGAGCTCTCATTTGAAACAATCGAAGCTGCAGATGGTCAGCAAGCGGTTGACCAATGTGTCAGCCGAATGCCTGATGCTGTCCTTCTGGACTGGAACATGCCAGTTAAGAACGGTATAGAGTTTTTAAGAGAGCTTCGTGCAATGCCTGGTGGGGATGCTCCAATTGTTGTTTTCTGTACAACAGAGAATGATATAGAGCATATACATGAGGCTATCGAGGCAGGGGCTAATGAATACATCATGAAGCCTTTCGATAGTGAAATTATCCAGGCCAAATTTGTTCAAGTCGGTCTTTTATAAAATTTCAAGACAAGGCGGAGGTCTGAGGTGACCGCAACATCGGGAATGGCGAATGTCAACGCCTGCTAGTAATTCTGTAGGCATGCCTATTAAGGTAATGTTGGTTGATGACTCTGCGATCATTCGTGGACTGTATCGACGTATGCTTGTAGATAATCCTGCTGTTGAAATCGTCACTGATGCTGGAAACGGTGAGCAAGCCGTTCGCAGGTTGGAAGAAAACCTATCTGTAGAAGTAATCATTCTTGATATTGAAATGCCAATAATGGATGGTCTCACAGCAATACCGTTATTGTTGAAAACCAAGCCGAATGTGATGATTTTGATGTCATCCACTTTGACGGCCCAAAATGCTGATACCAGTCTTCGGGCTATACAGGCAGGAGCAGCAGATTATTTACAAAAACCAACTACAAATAGTGAATTAACATCTGGTCAGGATTTTCGTTCAGAATTACTGATGAGAATTGAAGCCCTTGGCACTGCAGCACGTCGTAAGGCTAGACAGCCCCCCCGACAAGCTTCCACCACCAGTTCTCCTAGCCCTGTTGCCGCTGGGCGTCCCTCAGCAACTCCTTTTGCAACGGTTAATAAAAGTGGATGGAATTTATCAACTTCTAAAGGGGCAACACTAAGAAGCCCTGGCACTCTCAAACCAAAAGTCGTTGCTATTGGAAGCTCCACTGGCGGGCCTGAAGCGTTGCGTGATGTTATACAGTCACTTTCTATTGATATAAATCTTCCTGTTGTTATTACGCAGCATATGCCACCAATGTTCACAAAAATTCTTGCTGAGCGACTTGATAAAAGTGGTGTGTGGACGTGCCGGGAGGCAGAAAATGGTGATGAGCTAAAGCCCGGTCTTGCTCTTGTTGCTCCGGGTGGTCATCATATGTTGATTAAAAAATCTAACAATAAATACGTGGTCGAATTAGATGATTCACCCCCAGAAAATTTTTGCCGACCAGCTGTAGACCCAATGTTTAGAAGTGTGACTAGAGCGTTTGGTGGAGCAGTCCTAGGCGTAGTATTAACAGGTATGGGCAATGATGGCACCAAGGGTGGGAAAGATATTATTGATGCAGGTGGCACAATAATTGCGCAAGATGAAGAATCCAGCATTGTCTGGGGCATGCCAGGTGCAGTGACGGATGCAGGTTTGTGTAGTAAGCTTGTCCCAATTAAAGAAATAGCTAAGTACATTACAAATTTCGTGATCAGGTCCCTACGATGACACCAGATGATTTCAATTATATCAGCGCATTACTAAAGAATCGTTCTGGACTTGTCCTGTCACAGGATAAGGCATATTTGCTTGAAAGTCGGCTTATGCCAGTGGCTCGCAACAGTGGTATGCAGTCAGTTGAAGAGCTCATCAGCAAAATGAGAATGACAAGTGATAGTGGCCTTATAACAAATGTGACAGAAGCAATGACTACCAATGAGTCATTCTTTTTTCGTGATCAGAAGCCATTTGATTTATTCCGTGATGAGCTTTTACCAGAATTAATGGAAAACCGTGCTTCTGAGAAAAGCATGCGAATTTGGTCGGCAGCGGCTTCGAGTGGGCAAGAAGCATATACTCTTGCAATACTTTTGAAAGAAGCCGGGGCTAAGATGGCTGGCTGGCGTTGTGATATTGTTGGAACGGATATCTCGCATGAAATTTTGGATAAAGCCAGGGAAGGTGTTTATACACAATTTGAAGTACAACGCGGGATGCCTATCCAACTACTTGTAAAGTATTTTGATAAATATGACGATCAGTGGCAAATAAAGCCTGAAATACGTAAATCCGTTGCATTTAAATATTTTAATTTGCTTGATAGTCTTAAGCCGTTGGGCAAATTCGATATCGTTTATTGCCGCAATGTATTGATTTATTTTGATCCAGAGACGAAAACAAAAGTTTTATCTGAAATTGCGAAGATTATGCCGCCCGATGGTATGTTGGTTCTTGGCGGTGCTGAGACTGTTCTTGGTATATCAGAGCGTTTCACACCTGTTAAAGGTAAACGTGGTGTCTATGAGTTGGTCCAGTAGCTTTATTAGAGGCAAGCTCTTCAAATTACAATTAATAAAAAAGCCTGCAAAATTAATGCAGGCTTTTTTATTTTGAGAATACTTATTAATCATCACGCTTGCGCTTGGATGATTTCTTCCTGTTCATCAGGGTCGCGTAGAGCATATCCACGTCCCCATACAGTTTCGATGTAGTTATCACCTTCAGTTGCAGCAGCGAGCTTCTTTCGCAGTTTACAAATGAAAACATCAATAATTTTTAGTTCAGGCTCATCCATGCCGCCATATAAATGATTAAGGAACATTTCTTTTGTCAGAGTAGTACCTTTACGCAAACTAAGTAATTCGAGTATGCCATATTCCTTACCCGTCAGATGTATAGGTTGGCCTTTTACATCAACAGTTTGAGCATCGATGTTAACTGTGATTTTCCCGGTCTCGATAACAGATTGTGAGTGACCAGCTGAACGTCGTACAATTGCTTGTATACGGGCAACAAGCTCTTCTTTAATGAAGGGTTTTGTCAGATAGTCATCAGCGCCATTACCTAGCCCTTTAATCTTATTTTCTGCTTCGGTAAGGCCTGATAGAATTAGGACGGGTGTACGTACTTTTGCATCTCTCAAGTGACGTAAGACCTCAAACCCATCCATGTCAGGCAACATAATATCGAGAATTATGATATCATAGTCATATAGCTTCCCGATCTCTAGACCATCTTCGCCCAGATCAGTTGAATCTACGACCATCCCTACGTTCTTAAGGATTAATTCGATACTGGCTTTGGTGGAATGATCGTCTTCAACAAGTAGGACTCGCATTAATCAGCCCTCCAATATGGTTGTTAATGTTTATTAACCATAATTTCCTAGCAACCGGTACGCAAGGGGCTTTCATTATTCTTTTTAAGTGGTATTGAGGATGCCTGCTAAGGTATTCAAATGATTGCCTTAATGTTACTTAAAGAATTTTTGGGGCATAATGGGCATACTACAAAGCATTACTGGTTTATTGAAAAGGTTGAGAATCGGCGATTCGCAGACAACCGTAAGATTTGGATAAAACTTGAGCATCATTGGTAATACTATCATTAACCAGATATCCCGTTTACCAGAATACAGGGTATATGGGCATGTAACCCAGATCATTGGCCTGTTGATCGAAATTGGCGGTGTAGAAGGTAGCTTCACGGTCGGAGACCATTGCATTATTACCGGCCGCGACGGGCGTGAAGTACTTTGTGAGGCCGTTGGTTTCAGAGATGGCAAGGCACTTGCCATGCCGTTTGGCTCATTGGAGGGGATTGGTCTTGGCTGTAAGGTTGAGATCAGTGTAACCAATCCGGCGATTTACCCTGATGAAAGCTGGTTAGGACGTGTTATTAATGCGTTTGGCGAGCCTGTAGACGGTAAAGGTCCTCTAGGTAATGGGAATACCCCCTACCAAATTCATTCAAAACCTCCCCCAGCGCATTCGCGAAGCCGTGTAGGGGGCAAACTTGACCTTGGCGTCCGCGCTATGAATACATTTTTGACTGTGTGTGAAGGACAGCGCATGGGCATATTCGCCGGCTCAGGTGTGGGCAAGTCTGTTTTGATGTCCATGATGGCCCGCAATACGTCTGCACAAGCAAGTGTTATTGGGTTGATTGGCGAACGTGGTCGTGAAGCCAGAGAATTTATTGAAGATGATCTGGGCGAAGAAGGACTTGCGCGCAGTATTGTTATTGTTGCCACATCAGATGAACCACCACTGGTTCGTAGGCAGGCAGCCTACCTGACACTCGCTGTTGCAGAATTTTTGCGCGATAGTGGTATGAATGTGTTGTGCCTGATGGATAGTGTCACCCGCTTCGCCATGGCACAACGTGAGATCGGGCTATCAGCGGGCGAGCCACCAGCAACAAAAGGGTATACACCATCGGTATTTGCAGAGTTGCCAAAACTATTAGAACGCGCAGGACCAGGTATTGAAGGTAATGGTAGCATCACCGGGTTATTTACAGTTCTGGTTGAAGGGGATGATCATAATGAACCTGTAGCTGATGCTGTTCGAGGCATTCTTGACGGGCATGTTGTCATGGAACGTTCCATTGCAGAACGTGGGCGTTTCCCGGCGATAAATGTGACCAAAAGCATTTCACGTACCATGCCGCGATGTAATAGCGATGAAGAAAATGAATTGGTAATTCGGGCACGCCGGCTAATGGCAACTTACGAGGATATGGAAGAACTGATTCGCCTGGGGGCATATAGGCGTGGAAGCGACCAAGCGATTGATGAAGCTATTCATTATTATCCGATGATTGAGAATTTTCTTAAGCAGAAGATTGAAGAGTCTACTGACCTCCAAACAGGGTATGAAATGCTGGCTGAATTATTGGGAATTGTGCCGCAGGAGGCTGCCCAGAATCTGGATGAAAATCAACTTGCTGATAGTGTTCCTGCTCCAGAAGGAGTAACTAATTCATGAGTTTAAAGTCATGTGCACGATTTGTTAAGACTCTAGGGGGTATCCAGTAAGTATGGCAAAAGACTTAAACAACCTGATACAGATCCATGAATGGGAAGTGGATGAGAAGCGCCGAAAATTGGGTGAGCTTCTTCGGCTTCTCGATAACCTGGAAGCACAGGCTGCTGCACTTGAAGATGAATTGGTGCGTGAACAGATTATTGCCAAGGAATCCCCCGAAGAAGCTGGATATCTCTATGGTGGATACGCCGAAACTGTTATTGACCGTCGAGAGCGTATTCGCCAGTCTATAGAACAGATGGAAGTTTCCATCTCCGAGGCGCGTGAAGAATTGCGTGAAGCTTACGTTGAACTCAAGAAATATGAAGTCGCTCAGGAAAATCGTGAGCGTCGTGCGGCCCTGGAACGTAACCGCCGTGAGCAGGTAGAGCTTAATGAAGTCGGCTTGCAAAGCTATGTACGTAAGAAACTCGCTGGTTAAAGAGCTTCAATTCTACCCAATTAATCAATCAGAGCCTGATTTACTAATATCCTCAATTCCCTGCGCATAGGATATGTGTCTGAAGGGCTGAGTTGTGTCAGGAAAACGACAGCCATATCTTCGGCTGGATCATTCCAGAATGCTGTACTTGCCGCACCCCCCCAGCAATATTCTCCAGGTGAAGCCAATAGTTGAGCTTTCGTTGGATCAAGCATGATCGCAAACCCGAGACCAAACCCGACGCCCTCGAATATTGATTCACCAAATTTTGGCTGTCCCATGGATGCTATATCACCGGGTAGGTGATTTATGGTCATTAAATCAATAGTTTTTGGCCCTAGCAAACGAACATTGTTAAGCACGCCTTTATTCAACATCATTTGCTGGAACCGTAAAAAATCCTTTGCTGTAGAAACCAGTCCACCACCGCCTTGAATGCGACTGATTGGGGCTCTAAATCCAGATTTCTCCGGGCTTTCGCTAACTGAAATGCGATCACCTGTCTTGTATTTATAGAGGGTTGCCAGCCGATCAAGGTCGTGATCCATAACAGAAAATGCAGTATCTTTCATTTCCAATGGGCGTAGTATACGTTCGTTAAAAAATGTATCCAATGGCTGTCCAGAAATAACCTCAACAAGATACCCAAGAACATCAGTAGCAATGCTGTATTCCCACTTGATGCCAGGATGGAAGGCTAGTGGTAGACTGGCGACCTCTTCTATCCATTGAGATAATGGCTCTCCTGTGGGATTGAATTCAATTTGCTTTTTATTGTAGAGCTTACTTAATGGGCGAGACGGATCCTTAAAAGCATAAATAAAGCCTGCAGTATGCGTCATCAATTGACGAATGGTCATTTGTGATTCTGCTGGTTCGGTTTTTAGGGACTCGCTTTTAGGGTCAACAAGCACATTCATTTTTTCCAATGCAGGAATATATTTTGACACCGGGTCATTAAACTGAAAGCGGCCTTCTTCGTAGAGCATCATGGCTGCAACAGTTGTTATTGGTTTGGTCATAGAGTAAATGCGAAACAAGGTATCCTGACTAACAGGTGTTTTGTTCTCAACATCCATGTAGCCTTGAATGTCTTCAAAAGCGAGTTCACCGTGGCGCATGATTGCGATTACAGAACAGGGGAGTTTGCCACTGTTGATATAAGATGAGGCCCAATCACGGAGCCTGTCCAGGCGTTCAGGTGAGAACCCTAGTTCTTGAGCAGATTTTGATTGTTGCATTTAGTTTTCCTGAGGCCGGATCATTTTTGTTTGAATTGACGGATTGTTCCATCCCGGTTGGCTCTCGTTAAGCATGATACTGTGATTAGCTAACCCTGTGAGGGAGGTAACGCAAAGCTCCATCCAACGGGGTATTAACTGATCATTGATATCGGCAAGTACCGTAACAGAGAGCTCTTCAAGCGTCTCCCATTTTTGTTCACCAAGCACATCCAGGTATATCCGCCATGGAGCTGGCATTGTGATCTCGCGATCAGGCACGTACCTTAAATCAACACTGACATTAGTGTGAGGAATGAGGGTGATTTCTGTTTGAATAGTACCGGACAGAGATATCACATAATCCAGACTTGAATCTGGATTTGGTGCTGTTTCAAGTGCGGCGCGGCGTTCATGAATATGCATAATTATATCAAACAGTAATTCCTATGCCTGTTGTTTGTGGCACAGAATCAGGTTTCGGGTCAATAAAAGCATCAGGTGCAGCTTGAAATGACATACCACCATTCATCCCGACAATTTCATTGGCCTTGATGAAAATTTGCATTAAATCCTGACGCATGGGATCAGGCAACTTGTTGCTGGTTCGAATAATCATATCCAGGCGTTTGTCTGCCTTTTCTACAATGCCATCGAGTTGAAGTCGCCCAACTTTGCTTAAATTGACATCGATTAAGAATCGCGTTCCTTTTGGTTTGTTTTCATTATCGTCATCGTTTTCATCTGATAACTTGCGTGTAAAAAGGCGGACTTGCTGTAATCCTTCTTCCGAATAAAGCGGGATTAATGTTCCCCGCCATTCTCCTGTTCTGGTTGCGGTTGTTGTTTCTTCATCAGTGCGACCCAGCAATTTGAAATCATCCCCAAGCCTTCTCATGGTATCAGGCTTTAGTTTCTCCAGCAGGCGCATAGCATTATCCCCAAGCCATCCTTTGACATTTCCACTGTTTAGAGCGCTTAGGAAAAACAGGGTGGTTGCTGTGAACTGAGCATTTGCCTTGGGAAGAATATGGTTCGCAATATCCTGAGCTGTTTGTGGGCTAGCTGCTTGCAAGGCGCTCATGCTTTCTTCAAGGCTAGGCCATGATTGGGCCATGACCATGCCTTCCCGGTGAAGGCTTGTTGGCAGTGATTGTGAAGGTTCTGGAAGCACGGGCTGCGAGGATACTTTGAAGGTAACTTCCGTGCCAGTGGGTAAGGGTTGTGCTGTTGCTACAGACAAAGGTGCACCAGAGGTGTGAATAATGGATTGCCCATTGCTGCCGGAGCTAATGACTGTCCCGGTGATAGATTGGCCTGTTGCAAAAATTGAAGACGGTGAATTAGCAGGTGGCAGATTGATTGATAGCGCTCCAGATTGTGGGGGAATCAAGTTTTGGATTGTGACAGAAAACTGCGTTCCAGCAGGTAGATTTGTAGCGCCCTGTACAGTTGTCGAGGGTTGCGACGTTAGTGCTAAGGGTGAAGCTGTTGTGTGCCCCTGTAGGGCCCCCTGTGGCGCACTTGGTGGCCCTCCTGGCGTAATAGGGGTGCCACTTTGAACTGGAGATGTTGACTGAGGTGTTGTAGTGACCAAACCAGCATTCTGGCCTGTTAAATTGGCTTGACTGAGTGATTGGGGAGATGGTTGCCCGGGAAGAAGCCCTGTTGGGGGTTGCCCAGAAATTTGAGATGAAATTCCAGGAGAGGCTTGCCCAGCTAGTGAAGAATTGAAAGCAGAAGGGGGTTGCCCCGTGAGTGTAAAATTTGTAGCAGAAGGAGTTCCTAATAGTGTAGCTGTATACGTTGAGCCCGTTGTCAGGTTTAAGACAGCTGTTATTTGTTGCGGTGCTTGTGTGGCCAGTGGGGTATTTGTGCCCAAATTCGTTAGGGGTGAGGAGTGTCCCGATCCTGATTGCACTGGCTTGCCAGCTATTTCCAGAACTCGCAGCAAGAAAGGCCCGTTACTACCTCGGTGGGGAACTTGTAGAATAAGTGGTTGGTCTGATTTAAGGGGAAGGGTCGTTTCTGTTATAAGCCTGCCAAGAGGGGTAATGATTTCAGCCTTGCTATCTGCTGTAGCAATAACAATTGCTTCTATTGTCGTTCCGACAGTTAACTGGGTTAATAGTGGGGGCGGGTTCTGTATGGTCAAGCTCAGTTGCGTCGAAACCGTAACAGGCATAGACGTCGGAGGCGTTGGCGGTGGCGGCTGAATTGTACTCATGATGCCTTCCGCTTAATGAAACATGTATATAATATACGCTATTTTCTTAGATCAGTTCACGAATTTTTGCTGCGACAACTTCAATGTCTGCTGCTGCTTCGGAATTGGGAAAACGGGTTAACAAGGATGTCTGGCTTCGAATGGCTTCCCGGACCTTGTCATCACGGCGAATAATTCCCAGCAATGTGGGCGTATAATTGAGGAAGCTCTGACAGGCTTTCAATAATGTATTATATGTACGTTCACCCTCGCGGGCTGAATTCACCATATTCGCAACAATGTGAATGACAGTATTCGGGCGCTCAGTGCGAGTAACTTTGATGAAGGCATAGGCATCGGTCAGGGCAGTTGGCTCGTCTGTAACAACAATAATGCACATGGATGCATATGTTGCTAATTGCCGAACGGTCCGCTCAATACCTGCGCCTAAATCAAGTAAGACATTATCATATTCGTTCGATAACTGAGCCACTTCATCTGAAAGCATTCGCAAGCGACTTGGTGGTAAATTAGCCAGAGAGCCAGATCCTGACCGTCCAGCGATAACATCAAATCCACCATCGGGATATTTTGTTACAGCCTGCCCCATAGAAATTTTACCACTAATGACGCCACCCAAATCATTTTTTGGAGTTAATCCGAGTTGGATGTCGAGATTTGCAAGACCTAAATCACCATCGAACAACAATATATTTCTGTCATGTTTTGCCAGTGAATGGGCAAGAGTTATGGCAAACCATGTTTTGCCGACCCCGCCTTTACCAGAAGCAATCGCAATCATATTTTTAGATTTCGTTTCGGAAGATGCTTTAGGGCCGGATGTAGGAGTGTTCGCCATATCTCTGCTTTACCTTGCGCTTGCCAGATTGAATAACCAGTGGGTTAAATCTGGCCAACAGTTTTGATTCGCGCTTTCGGGTGGACTTCGTTTTGAGATATAACCACCGTTGTTGGGCGGAAACGCTCAATAATGGATCGTACGTAAGGACGGATACCCGGGCTGGTTAACAAGACCGGAGTTTCACCCTGCATGGCCTGGCGTTCAAAAGTAGCACGCAAGGCATTTATGAAATCTTGCATGGCGGAAGGAGCCAGTGAAAGTTGGCGTTCTTCGCCGGAACCAATTATGGATTCAGCGAAGACCTGCTCCCATTGCGGTGACAATGTGACAAGTGGAATAAATCCTTGATCATTTTCATTCATATCACTGATTTGTCGAGCTAACCTGCTACGCACATGTTCTGTGATCAACAAGACATTTCGGGTTTGACTGCATGATTCTGAAATAGCTTCCAGGATTGTTGGCAAGTCTCGAATTGATACCCGCTCTCCCAACAAATTTTGAAGAGTTCGCTGAATTCCGCCAATAGTAATTTGAGCAGGAACCAGATCTGCAATTAACTTCTGGTGATCTTTGTCCAAATCATCAATCAATTTTTGTGTTTCAGCATACGATAGCAAATCTGCCATATTGTCTTTGATAATCTCTGTAATGTGAGTGGTTATAACTGTCGCTGGATCAACAACGGTATATCCGCGGAACAGAGCTTCCTCTCTATTCGGCTCATCAATCCACATAGCCGGCAACCCGAATGTGGGCTCAGTTGTCTTTTCACCAGCCAAAGTGATTTCTTCGCCACGAGGATCCATGATCAGCATTTGGTTGGGACGCAAATCTCCTCGACCTGATTCAATTTCTTTAACTCGAATGACATAGCTATTGGCAGGAAGTTGCATGTTATCCTGAATTCGAACACTGGGCATAACAAAGCCAACGTCTGAAGCTATTTGGCGGCGTAGTGCCTTGATTTGGTCTGTCAGGCGTTGCCCATCTCGGGGTGTGTTGATAAGCCCAAGCAGTCCATAACCTAGCTCAAGGCGTAAATAGTCAATTTTAAGTGATGCAGAAATCGGCTCATCTGAAACAGGAGGCGCAATTTTTTCTGCCTGTTCATCCAACTTTTTGCGCTCAACCACAACCTTTTGATTTTGCCTGTAAACATATATAGCAATTCCACCCGTTGAGGCGGAAATAAACAGGAACGGAAGGGCCGGAATACCCGGCAGAAGTGCCAGTGTCGAAGTCAAAAGCGCAACAAGAGTCATAGCCTTGGGCTGTCCACCAAGCTGGTGGAACAGGGCACGTTCTGTATTGCCACGAATACCTGCTTTGGTAACCACCATACCGGCTGCGGTTGAAACAATCAGCGCCGGAATTTGTGTGACAAGACCATCGCCAACGGTCAGGCTTACATAACTGTTAGCGGCCTCTCCAAAAGTAATTCCATTTTGAGCAACACCAATGATCATTCCGCCGATAACGTTAATGAAGGTAATAAGCAATCCGGCAATTGCGTCACCTCTAACAAACTTTGCGGCACCATCCATGGCACCGAAAAATGTGCTTTCATCTTCCAGGGTTTGGCGGCGTGAACGGGCTTCGTCTTCATCAATCAAGCCAGAAGAAAGATCCGCATCGATGGCCATTTGCTTGCCTGGCATGGCATCTAGGGTAAAACGGGCTGAGACTTCAGCAATACGTCCGGAACCCTTGGTGATAACCACAAAGTTCACGATCACAAGAATTGCAAATACAATAATACCGATAACAAAGTTACCGCCCATGACGAAACCACCAAAAGCCTCAATCACTCGCCCGGCAGCAGATGGACCTTCATGCCCGTGAGAAAGGATTAATCGGGTTGATGCCAAGTTTAGCGACAATCTGATCATGGTTGCGATCAACAACACTGTCGGAAATGCACTGAACTCAAGGGGGCGATCAATAAACAAGGCTGTCATCAGGATCGTGACAGCAAATGTAATAGAGAAGGCAAGTGCCACGTCCAGAACCCAGCGTGGCAGGGGTAAAATCATGATTACCAAGATCAAGATAATACCCAATGCAAGTATAATATCACCATGGCGCAGAATGCCGCCAAAGCGCGAAAGTGCGCTACCGAAGAATTGGTTCATAATTTCCGAACTATTCGGAAGAGCCTCTCCTTCTTCTGACGTTACGCCTGTTTCTGGTGCGTTTTCAGCCATTTAGTAAATCTTCTAGGTCTCGTGTCCATTGGATCATATCGTTGGGCGATCTTCACCTGGCGAAGGGACTGCAATTCCCTGATCATTGTAGAGCTTCAATTTATTGCGAAGTGTGCGAATAGATATGCCTAAAATCGTTGCTGCGTGCGTTCGGTTACCCAAGCAATGATCCAGGGTATTGATAATGAGTTGGCGTTCGACATCAGCCACTGTCCGGCCAATAAGTTGCTCCGCTGATCCATTGTTGCTTGATGCCTGGGCGCCCCCTGTCGTGCCTAGTGTGTCTTGAAGCATGAATGCATTGGTATCAATGGTACTTCTTGTCGCGAGCAAAACACTGCGATGCATGGTGTTCTCAAGCTCACGTACATTTCCTGGCCATGAATGGGATTTCAGCATATTCATAACAGAATCAGAAATTGGTCGGTTGGGCACTGAGTTCGCCTCGGCATATTTTTTGGCAAAAAATTCTGCAAGAACAGGTATGTCTTTGGGGCGTTCAGACAATGACGGCATACGTAAATTCATTACATTAAGACGAAAATAAAGGTCTTCACGGAACCTTCCCATGGAGACTTCTTCTTCAACTTTACGGTTTGAGGTCGCAATAATTCGGACATCAATCTTAACAGGGTTATTTGAACCGATACGGTCAATTTCTTTTTCCTGAATGGCCCTGAGCAGTTTAGCTTGCAGGCTAATATCCATTTCACTTATTTCATCAAGCAACAGTGTTCCGCCATTCGCCTCTTCAAATTTTCCGATACGGCGTGCAACGGCACCTGTAAAGGCCCCTTTTTCATGACCAAATAGTTCTGATTCAAGTAATGTTTCAGGAATTGCAGCGCAGTTAACGGCAACAAAACGTTTTTCGCTTCGCTTGCTCTTGGCATGAACATGACGCGCCATCATTTCCTTACCTGTCCCTGATTCGCCCGTAACCATAATACTGGCTTCACTGGGCGCTACTTGTTCTGCAAGGCGGATAACACTCAACATGTTTTCATCATGGGCGATCATGTTGAAATCTTCTTCTGCCACAGCCGTCAGAACCGCTGCAATGAGCTCTGCGTCAGGGGGCAGGGGGATATATTCTTTTGCAC
>JABJOR010000051.1 GCA_018664265.1 Rhodospirillales bacterium | reverse complement strand
TAGACCACATCTGCAAAAACACCGAGCGTAACCCTCCCGCAGTTTCCTCCCCTGAGGCTTGTCCGACACCTGCCCAACCGAGCTCGCAGCAGGCGAGGAGCCAGGGCAGATGTCCGACAACCCTTAACAAACTCGGAAGTACGTAATGGCTTGTTTCCACTTCCGCTTAGCCCCTTGATTCCAGACATTCGTGCTACATCCTAAAAAATTCTGGTTATTAAATCTTAGTAGGGGTCAACGGGGAGGCACTCCCCTTGCAAGTTGTTGTGTATACAACATGGCTTGCTCTTCTTAGAAAATCTTGTGAGACAATAATACTAACAGGATTATGCTAATAATCATCGGCATGTCAGCCGCCATTAAGTTTTCCATATTTGCCTTTATATGTTTCTGATGTATGACATGACATTGAATCACAGAACTTATCAATCAATGCGTATTACCAACATCTACATTCAGGTTGGTGCTTCGGTATTACCCTTCGTTCTGAGTTACCCACCATTACTTATTCTATATAAGATTATATATAAGATTGAACGGGTGAGCGTCTGATGCTCATGTACCTGAGCATCTATGCACATTTGCGATTACTGTTTTTATGGGAACAGGGGAAAACTTGATTGTTTCCAGCATTTGCCGATTTCTTCGACTTCGGGGGTTGCGAGCCCCCGCAACCAGTAATTTAACCCGTAACTTCAATAAGTTACGGGTTTTACTATGTCTGCACTATATTCTCCAAAATCAGCGCGGGTAAGCTATAGGTAAGCAGACAACATCTATCTCAAACATGATTGAGATAGATGTTGGTTTCGTGTCAAGTTAACGTGACAACGTCGAATGGAAAGCAGTATGACTATTCCTGCGTTCTATTTTCGTCTATTAGTCGGAGCACAGCCCGTCAATGCTTCCCGTGCAGCAGACCACAAGGTTTGGATGTATTTCTTTGATGCAACTCCGTCAGTAGCCAGAAAACGTACCCAGCATCCAGCATTATTTGGAAGATCTGATATGCCAGCATAGATTTCGTCCGAGGGGGCGGGGCATAGGCGAAGCGTAGCACATAGTTCATCAATATCTTTTGAACTTGTAATGAGAGCAAATGTTCCATGAACCATATACGGATTACTGCCAGCAGCTTCACCATCGAAGAACTGTTCACCTGTTACTCTGAAACGATCAATGATATCGACCTGACCATCCGAATTTCTAATGACAAGTTCATTCTCAAACCAACTAAATGTTTCGGCTGTATTATTCGGATTATGGGCAAGAAATGAATCACAAAGAATAACATCACAATTTGGATGACGAGTAACGTCGACAGAAGACTTCAGCTTGGCCTCTGGAAACAAAATTGTGCAATCCGGTAGATATTCAACCAAAGCACCATTCTCACCACTTATTACTATTTCCTGATGGGCAAAGTCTGCTTCCATTCGATGGATAATTGTTGAGGCCTGAGTTGTTACATGAACCTGGGTATTTTCCGCAGCATGTATTGTTGTTGAAAGGCGATCACCTTTGAATATCCCGCCTGAGCAAGACTGCATATACATAGTTGCCATTCCAGGTAATGCTTTATCCATATACTGGGCTCGGCAAATATGGAATGGGAATGTATAGTATTGTTTAGCAAGATAACTCCGTCCCTGCGGATCACACTGAAAAGACAGGTCCAATCGGCTATCGGATAAAATCCGATCCGTTGCGTTATCCGAAATTTCATCAACCCCTGAGATGACCTGCTCCATAGTATCAGGCATCAAACAATACATCCCTGGAAAGTTGATTGACGATCGCAACAATACCTTCGCCTGTTGCACAATTTGTCATTACCATTGGCCTATCGCCCCGAACTTCGTTAGCATCTTTCTCCATAAGCTCAAGGTCAGAACCCACCAATGGCGCCAAATCTATTTTATTAATAACCAGTAGATCGGATCGAATAATACCGGGTCCCTTCTTTCGAGGAATATCATCACCACCAGCTGTGTCGATGACAAACAACCAGTAATCTACAAGATCAAGAGAAAATGTAGAGGCCAGATTATCGCCGCCACTTTCAATGATAATAATACCCACACTAGGAAATTCAGCGGCCAGATCATCCGCAGCCTGAATATTCAGAGTTGGGTCCTCTCTGATAGCTGTGTGCGGACAAGCTCCAGTTTCTACAGCTCTTACTCTATCTGGATCAATCAATCCACTACGTTTCAGGCGCTCAGCATCTTCTTTCGTGACAAGATCATTGGTGACAACGGCAACTTCAATGCCTCGAGCCTCCAAAGTAGGAATAAGCTTTTCAATTAGCGCTGTTTTACCCGAACCGACCGGTCCACCAATTCCTACTCTCGCTGGAGAGGTGTGCTTAAATATTTTTTCACTTTTCATCGCAGCATGTACTTTTGTGCGAGAGGTAATCTCTCAGCAGGTTCACAGGTAGCCAGTTTTCCATCGACATAAACATCAAAAGTTTGAGAATCTACGCGAATATCAGGCGTTGCGCTGTTATGCAGCATGTGAGATTTACTCAGCTTGCGCGTGCCATGACTCGTTAACAGTTGTTTCTTCAAGCCCAACTTACCCGCAATGTTGTTATCGATAGCCAGCGGATTCACAAAGCAGGCACTCAAGGCTTTCTTGGCTTCACCAAAAGCTCCCCATTGTGGGCGCATCTGCAATGGTTCACAGGTCATCAGGGACGCTGCACTATCACCCATAGCGCCCCATGCAATGAAACCACTCTTGATAATGATTTCTGGTTTGCTCCCAAAGAATCCTGGGCGCCAAAGTACGATATCAGCCATTTTGCCAGATTCCAGCGAGCCAATATGATCATCAATACCGAAAGTCCGTGCGGCATTGATTGTGTATTTGGCAATATAGCGTTTAATACGTTCATTATCGCCAACCTTGACCGTCTCTTCTGGCAGGCGACCACGCTGGTCTTTCATCTTGGAAGCCAGTTGCCATGTGCGGGTAATAACTTCGTTTATACGCCCCATACCCTGGCTGTCAGATCCCAACATGGAGATTGCGCCGAGGTCATGCAGAACGTCTTCTGCCGCGATAGACTGGGCGCGAATTCTGCTCTCTGCAAAGGCAACATCTTCCGGAATAGATGGACTCAGATGATGGCAAACCATGGTCATGTCCAGGTGCTCATCAAACGTATTTACTGTAAACGGATTGGTCGGGTTGGTGGACGATGGCAGACAATTGCTTTCGCCAGCAGAGCGTATAATGTCGGGCGCGTGTCCACCACCGGCACCTTCAGTGTGATACATGTGAATGGTACGACCATTAATAGCCGCAAATGTATCTTCACAGAAACCGCTCTCATTCAGCGTATCAGTGTGCAATTGAACCTGGAAATCCAGTTCATCAGCAGCTTCAAGACAGGTATCAATAACCGCTGGCATCGCGCCCCAGTCTTCATGAATTTTCAGGCCAAGACAGCCCCCGGCAAGTTGCTCTTTCAGGTTACAGCGCTTTGATGTGTTGCCGCGACCCAGAAAACCGAAGTTCATGGGAAATGCTTCCACAGATTGTAACATCTTCCCCACGTTGAATTCGCCACCACAGTCGATACCAACGGTGATAGGGCCTAATGAACCACCAATCATTGTGGTCATGCCAGCACTCATGGCATGTTCAACAAGCTGGGCTGAGTCAAAGTGAACGTGAACATCAATGCCGCCCGGTGTTGCAATCAAGCCTTCTGCATCACGAACCGTTGTCGCCACACCACAGATCAGGCTACTATCAACACCATCCATAGTCGCCGGGTTTCCAGCTTTACCAACACCAACAATTCGGCCATCCTTGATACCAATATCGCCTTTAACAATACCGAGCACCGGGTCAATAACCGTGGCATTACACAGCAACATATCCAGAGTACCTTGTGCGCTGTTGTATCCAGGGGTCAGCCCCAGACCATCACGAAGTGTCTTGCCTCCGCCGTGCAGACATTCTTCGCCAGGAACACCAAAGTCATGTTCAACTTCGGCAAACAGGTTAGTATCACCGAGGCGGACCGCATCCCCTGTTGTCGGTCCATACATCTGTGCGTAATCTTTACGTGACATTTTTGCCATGATTTATGCTCCCTTATAACCTTGTTCTTTTGCCCGGCGTAGTGCATCAGCCTTACGACTCTCGCTATGGATTGATCCGTTGGTCAGGTTGTTCAAACCATAAAGTTCGCCAGATCCACCAAACTCAGTGAGCGTAACTTCCTTGGCTTCACCAGGTTCAAATCGAACCGCTGTTCCTGAAGGAATATCCAGATGCATGCCAAATGCCGCTGAACGATCAAAATCGAGCGCCTTATTGGCTTCAAAGAAGTGATAGTGACTGCCAATTTGAATGGGACGATCACCTGAATTGATGGCTTTCAATGTTAGTGTTTTGCGGCCCGCATTGATCTCTATCTCGCCATCATCGACAACCAACTCACCTGGGTTTACGGCGCCATCTGGCTTTTGCATGTTGCCCGGGCGAATTGGATCGTGAACCGTTACCAACTTGGTGCCATCAGGGAACATGCCTTCAACCTGAATCATTGGAATTAAATCAGCAACACCGGGCATGACATCATCAGTGCTTAACAAGGTAGAACCAAACGAAATCATTTCTGCCACGGTTTTACCCTCGCGGGCACCTTCAAGAATTTCATCTGCTATATATGCTATCGCCTCTGGGTGATTTAGTTGTAAACCCTTAGCCTTGCGTTTTCGCGCCAGTTCTGCGGCTGTAAAGATAGTCAGCCGTTCCATTTCTGTGGGTGTTAGTAGCATGATTCTTCTCCCTGCCTCAGTAATATATATTAATTTGCAAACAATCTTGAATCGGCTGTTTCGTGCCGCATGACGGCGATTTCTGAATGTGGTGTGAAGGCATGTACGCGCTCCAAAACGGGTGCTTCGTGGCATAAAATTAGATCAATCGGATCTCGCAAGGAGGCAAGGATACGTTGTGAATCAACATGCCCGATGGCACCCAGTCGAAGCGCTGCACCTAATAAACCGACACATAGCGCATGTGCGGCAATGACCTGGGCATCAAATTTAGTTATACCGCACCGTGCCCACACGAACCCCTGCATGACACTCAAGTGTCCACGAGTCTTATTGCCACGAATATCGTCATAGTATGATGAGGTTCCAGGTGTTCCCATTTTTTCATGGACTCGTAAAAGCGCCAATCCAGATCGGTGAGAGCCATCGCGCATCTCACGCGCCAGAGTCTGTGTTTCAACAATCGCGTCAATGCGATGTAGCTCATCTATATCGCCATCTTTTAAACTAGCAGCATCATGTGCAGAAATAAGTACACTGCGATCAAATCCGGCCCACCGGCCTTGTAATTGAGTTCGGGCAAATGCTTCAATATCGTCTGCGTTGGTTAAGGCCCCCTCGCTAAATAGTGTTTCTAATCCCCATGAGAAGGAAACCGCCCCAGAAGGAAAGAAACTATCTCCGTGTTGCAGAGAAGCAAGGAGTAGTGAGGCATTACTCATCAGACAAGACCCGGGCTCTGCCATCATCTAAATACGGTTGCAGTCGACCCAAATAAAAATCAATTGGTCCTTCAATGGCGATCAACATAATATCGCCATCGAAACGAACCCGCCAATGAAGATTACCCGCAAAATACCCCAGTTCCACAGCGGCGGCGCTATCAGCTGGTTTTACAGATAGCCAGTGTTCTTGTGCCATTCGCAAGACAATCGCACGGTTATCATCGAGGTGCAGGACACATCCGTCTTCGAGTTTTTGATCACGCGAAAGCGCAATAGCACAATCAGTACCTTTGTCACCCGTCACGCGAAGTCGCTTTCGCAGAGTATTTTCGCGTTCAAGCACGATATACTCAACGTCGTTAGAGTGTGAAAGATCGTGTAGCCGTCCAGATATATTTTCGTCCGTCGTGAACCCAATAATATCAGTCAGAGTCATCATAATTCTACGATCTATACCGTCATATGTTTGTGAACGAGTTTATCTGAAAGTTCTTCAATGGGGGCATTGACGACGATGGAGCCTTTCTCCAACATCGCAAAATTATGCCCAGCCTCTCTGGCGAACCGGACATTTTGTTCAACCAAAACAACGGTAATACCAAAATCTGAATTAAGACGCATAATCGTCTCTTCAATTTGCCTGACAATATTGGGTTGAATCCCCTCTGTCGGTTCATCCATCAGCAAGACTTTGGGGTTGGCCGCCAAGGCCCTGGCAATTGCGAGTTGTTGTTGTTGTCCACCAGACAGTAACCCGCCAAGACGATCCATGTTATCCTTAAGATATGGGAATAAGTCATTCACCTCTTTAGGGATTTCCATATAACCATCATTGCGGGCATATCCACCCATCAAAATATTTTCCCGCACCGTGAAATCGGGAATAATTTCACGCCCTTGTGGAACATATGCAATTCCTGCACGTGCACGCAGATAGGTGTCTAACTCAGAAATATTAATATCACCGAGCCGAATTTTCCCTTGTGTATTATCTGTCAATCCTAACAGGCAGCGAAGCAAGGTTGTTTTTCCAACACCATTTCGCCCCATAACGGCAAAGATTTTCCCAGCCGGGATATGGAGGTTAATATCATGTAGAGCATGGCTCTTTCCATAGAATGTATTTACATTTGAGAGTTTAAGCATGCC
>JABJOR010000050.1 GCA_018664265.1 Rhodospirillales bacterium | reverse complement strand
GATGCTTCGGCTTGATCTTTCGACCCTGTTCGACGTCATGATACCAGTTGTATGGCCCATGTTCCTGAGCGGCATTCCAACAGCCATCATCGTATGGATTATCTTTTACTTCCCTCTGGTTAAATTGATTGATGGTTATCAACGCCGACGTATTCGTCGTATGAAGCGCAGGGCCGAAAAAAGACAAGCCGCCCAGAAATTTTAATGTCGGTTTTTAAACCGAGTAAGGACCTATATGATTATCGGACTTGGGACTGATTTATGCGATTCAACCAGAATAGCCAAAACACTGGAAACCTATGGTGAGCGGTTCATTAACAAGCTTTACACCAAATCAGAGCAACAGGCCGTAGAACGCCGCCCGCACAAACGTGCAGCAGGATACGCCTTGCGTTTTGCCGCCAAGGAAGCCTGCGCCAAGGCCCTTGGAACAGGCTTTCGCAAAGGCGTTTACTGGATCGATATTGAGCTGAGCAACGACGAACTTGGAAAGCCGGAGCTAACCCTGACAAATGGCGCTTATGCGCGCATGCTGGAGCTGACACCGCCCAATATGAAGCCGCAGATCAATATTACCCTGACTGATGAAGACCCAACCGCGCAGGCAATCGTCATAATTTCCGCCGTTCCTGCTTGAGTCCTTGCTTGACTTAGGGTGCCACAGCCGTCCATATCTCTCTTTCAGACACACAATTCACTCTAATACATTGATTTAAAAAGACCTGTCGCACAAATGAAACACGGAAAAGCAAGCGAATTGATGGATATGATCCGAACGGTAATTTACGCCGTCCTGATTGCGTTGTTCGTACGAACATTCGGGTACGAGCCCTTCAATATTCCCTCTGGGTCCATGAAGCCCACATTGCTGGTCGGCGATTATCTTTTTGTGTCCAAGTTATCCTATGGCTACAGCAAGCATTCACTGCCACAAAGCCTGCCACTTATTGACGGACGAATTTTCTTTAGCGAGCCAGAACGCGGCGATGTCGCTGTCTTCAAACTGCCAAAAGACAACAAAACCGATTATATCAAACGCATTGTTGGCCTGCCCGGTGATAAAATTCAGGTCATCGAAGGCATCCTGAATATCAACGGTGAACCTGTAGGGCGCATGAAAATTGACGATTTCATCGAAATGGGCCACAGCGAGAACAACTTCAATCGCTCGCCACAGTTCGAAGAAACCCTGCCAAACGATGTTAAACACGCCATCCTGGAAATCAGTGATGTGCAGATGTTTGATAATACCGATGTCTATACCGTCCCCGAAGGCCATTATTTTGGTATGGGTGATAACCGAGATCGTTCCCGCGACAGCCGTTTTCTTTATGATGTAGGCTATATCCCCGTTGAAAACCTTGTGGGTCGCGCTGAATTTATCTTCTTTTCCATTAATGGAAGTGTTTGGGAATTTTGGAAATGGCCAGATACGCTAAGACTTGAGCGTTTCTTCCAATCAATCCAGTGAGCACAGAAATGAACAAAAAGCTGGCTACGCTTGAAAAACGAATTGGTTATTCGTTTCAAGATGCAAAACTGCTTGAGCAGGCCCTCACGCATGCAAGCCGCACGTCCTCGACAAAGGGGCGTTCCATATCCAACGAGCGCCTTGAATTTTTAGGCGACAGGGTTCTGGGGCTGATTATTGCCGAATTGCTGTATCAAAGGTTCCCGGACGAAGAAGAAGGGGCTATGTCGCGCCGTTTTACGGCTCTGGTACGCATGGAAGCCCTTTCCCGCATAGCTGAATCAATTGATCTAAGCGCCCACCTCAACCTCTCGCGGAGCGAGGATGAGACTGGTGGACGGGACAATCCAGCCATCCAGGCCGATGCCTGTGAAGCCTTGATTGCAGCGCTTTATCTGGACGGTGGCATCGCCCCTGTGCAAAAATTCATCCAGACCCATTGGGAGGGATTGGTAAAGGAAGACCCGACACCGCCTAAAGATGCCAAGACGGCTCTTCAGGAGTGGACCCAAGGACGTGAACTTGGACTTCCAGAGTACAAAGTCGCCGACCGTGAAGGCCCGTCCCATGCGCCCGTATTTATTATCAGCGTAGACGTCATCGATTTTCCCACGCAAAATGGCAAAGGAACGTCGAAACGCAAAGCAGAGCAAGTCGCAGCAGAAGCCAT
>JABJOR010000049.1 GCA_018664265.1 Rhodospirillales bacterium | reverse complement strand
TCTTCAAATAGAAATATTTTCAAGAAGAGCGTACCATTTACGGTGTAAATCCAAGCGATGCAAGCATGATTCGCCGTGTTTGCGATCAAGCCCCCGTGATACGCTGGCGAGCCATAGCCGTTTCCCGGTCGGTAACATGCAAAAGCCCGGAAATCCGGCGCATAAGACTGGCCTCATACTCATGCACAACACCATCCGCGTAGATGACCTGCCAGAGCATTTCTATCAACTTTATGCGATCTTCATGTTCCAATTCAGCACTGGCCCGTTTGGTAAAGCCGAATAGCTGACTTGATTGGTCAACTGCGCTCTCTGCATCATCAATCAGACTGGCGACTTCGCTCTGATCCAGCGAGAACTCATCAACCAGCAACCGCTCAACGGTTTCACGCTCACTTGTATCAAAATCCCCATCCATCATGGCAGCCTGAACAAGTAAGGCTGCAATAACAGACTGGCGTTCATCCTGCGCCTCTTCTTGTGGTGCTTTATCATCGCCAAGCAACAGACTTCTAATGCGTTTAATCATAATTCATACTTTCAATAATCAATATTCAATCTTGCTCACGCAGTCGATCCGTGGCCCTGCGTTCTGTTTTAGTCGGGCGCCCTGCCCCGCGTTCCCGTATAGCAACCCGATCATCAACCTTGCCAGTCTTTGATCTGGGTTTAGGCGGGTCCAGGTCTTTATAGAGCATCTGCGCCTCCGTGGCTGGCCCTCGTCTCGTTCCAAGCTCTATCACTTCAATGACCCTGACATGATCACCAAGGGGGAACGTCAACACATCGCCGACCCTTAAGGTCTGATGAGCCTTGCTAACATGATGTTCGTTCAACCTCAATCTACTCGATGCACAGAAGGTCGATGCCAGCGTCCTGCTCTTGAAGAACCGGGCATACCACAACCATTTATCAATACGAAGGCTCAATTCGTTCATTTTGCCAGCGTCAGATTTTTCAGCACGGCAAATGGTGAATCCTCATCAATCACAGGTTTTTTCTCAGCTTGTTTATGTTTGTGTGGCTGTTTTTTCTTATTCACCTGCTTAGGGTTCTTTGCTTCCTTTGCAGGATGGCGTTTATTATCGCTGTTCTGGTTTTTATTACTGCCCGGGCGAGGCACTCTATAGAGCGTCACGCCGTCTTTCACCATCTTGCGAAACCCAATTCCGGCTAAAATAGCCCCCGTGCGCTCTTCTCCGGCACCGGCAAGAGACATTAGCATGGCATCCATGGCAAAAGGTTTTTCCAAACCTAAAGTCCAAGCCTTGCTGGCTATGCGTTCCACCATATCCAGTCGCACAGAAAATGTCCCAGCACTATCACGAAACACCTCGTATCCGATTGCTTTCAGAAACGCTTTCCGGATTTCTATATTCTGCCCCGTCCCAATATCTATGGTGATCAATCCGGGGGCTGGTGGCTCAAAGTTCTGGGAGGGTTGCTGCCAAATATTCCAAAGTCTCGCGCGGATGGCGACTGCCGCAGGCTTCAAAAGGGCTGGCATATAAATAATCGAACGACCAATCAAAACGCCCAGCGATTTCAAATGTCTGCGATCGTCACGCGTTAGGGCGTCTACCTGTTCATGGGCATCAAGTCGAGCAATGGAGCCCAATTGTTCATTCAATTGATAAATCAGGCCGCGAGCGGCACCACTAATTTTTGAGCTTAATGCCTTATTCAATACATAAAGAGCCTTTTCTTGCTCACTACGCATCCACTTCGACAAGCATTGCGACAGGCTTTCTCGGTCCTGGGATTCCATATAATCATTAAACAAGACATCAACCACAGGATTAAGCATCTCGTTACCTCGGCGGGCCACAGCAATATTTTCACCCATCCACTCAATCTGGCCGTTACAGCGCCATGTGAAATCTGAGCCATCTCCGGTGATCATAACCCCGACCCGGCGTCTGATTTCTGCGCGAATAACCTTGGCAGCGGCCCCGGCCAGGGCTTGTCTATCCGCAGAAAACTGGGCCTCGTCCGGCACAAACCGCAAGCCCTGCAAATAACCCACGTACTGGCCTTCAATAAGCACATCGCCATCCGCTCGCACGGCGGCGACCAAATCCTGGCGCTCGCGTAATTTGCTAACCAGCAAGGTCGTTCGTTTATCAACAAAGCGCTGGGTTAGTCTCTCGTGCAAGGCATCCGACAAGGAATTTTCAATATCGCGCGTGCGTTCCTGCCAATGGACAGGATCATCCAGCCAGTCTGCTTTATTTGAAATATACGTCCACGTCCGAATGCGTGAAATACGATTTGAAAGCGCGTCAATGTCACCGTCGGTCTGATCAATGCGAGAAACATGGTCTGCAACCCAATCCGTAGGAAGCTTTCCACCGCCTTCAATAAGGTGATTAAAAAATTGCTCCAGCATGCGGCCATGACCAATGGTCCATTCTTTTTCAAAGTCCGGTATCTGGCACACATTCCATAACAACGACACAGTGTCCGGGTTTGTCGTGCAGGCCATAATTTTTTGATCGATGGACAGCTCACCGAGCGCACGTTCGTCATCGGCTTCACGAACCCGCACCAGGCCTTTCATGTCGGAGGGTTCCCGCAGGCTGGCTTTCAACTCATCCATTGAACTGGTCATAATATCCGGATTACGCCAGTAAATCTGGCGACAGACATCAAATTGATGATTTTCAATGCGAGAAACAGTCTCACTATCCAGTGGCCCTATCTCAGCCGTTGTTCCAAAGGTGCCATCATTGGTATGACGCCCGGCACGGCCTGCTGTCTGGGCCAATTCAGCCGGACTAAGCTGGCGATAACGATTGCCATCAAATTTGCGGGTTGCGGCAAAAGACACATGTCCCAAGTCCATATTCAACCCCATGCCAATAGCATCGGTCGCCACGAGGTAATCGACCTCGCCATTTTGATACATCTCTACCTGGGCATTGCGTGTGCGCGGGCTTAGGGCTCCCAGCACTACCGCCGCACCACCACGTTGCCGGCGCACCAATTCTGCCAGGGCGTAAACATCGTTCACCGTAAAGGCCACAAGGGCGCTACGTGGTTTCAGGCGATTGACCTTGGTTACGCCAGAATATGTGAGCTTTGATAGCCGTGGGCGTGACATAAACTCTACACCAGGCACCAGACGCCGGATCATTGATCCCATGGTGTCTGCGCCCAAAAGCAGGGTCTCTGACAACCCTCGGGCATGTAACACGCGATCGGTAAAGACATGCCCCCGGTCAGGGTCAGCACACATCTGCACCTCATCAATGGCCAGAAATTCCACTTTACGCTCTAGCGGCATAGCCTCCACGGTGCACAGGAAGAACTTTGCTCCCGGTGGGATGATTTTTTCCTCACCCGTGACAAGTGCAACCTGCGCTGCGCCACGAATGGCAACGGCCTTGTCATAATTCTCCCGAGCCAACAGGCGCAGAGGAAAGCCAATCATGCCCGAAGAATGCCCAAGCATCCGATCCATGGCGTAAAAAGTCTTGCCAGTGTTGGTTGGGCCCAAAACGGCAGTGATTTTTGGAGAAGAATTTTGTGAGTATGACGACACGGAGGAGAAACCTTATTTAAGTAGAGAATTCTATGATGAGAATAACACTCTTGCAGAGGAAAACTAGCCAGAGAATCAGCCTTCTACTGGAATTTCTTCTATTGTGCCATCAGACAACTTGAAAATTGCATCTTGTGGACCGTGAAGAGATAACATTTCAGATTCATTGAGCCCTGCATAAACTCCACGAAATGCCTTTCCTGCAAGCCCATGGCTAACCACAACATGGGGCTCTGAACCGGGTAATAAAGATGAAAACCAATGTTCAGTGCGGGTTTTCATCATTGCATAACTTTCCCCAGCGGGAGGAATATGATTCCATTTATCAAGCATACGTTCTGCCCATATTTCGGGAAATTGAGTTTCAACTTCAGCAAAAATTAAACCATCCCATTCGCCCAGATGCACTTCTCTTAAGCGGTCATCAAACTGACATTTCTCAAATTCATAACCCAATACTAAACAGGCTATTTTTGCAGTCTGTCGCGTACGGCCCAGAGGGCTGCAAATCATGGAATATGATTCTGCACCATTAAGCTCCCGAGTAAGGCATTCACCCATCTTATGAGCCTGTATCCTGCCCAACTCGGTTAGAGGAGAATCCAGATGCCCCTGCAGGCGTCCTTCCCTGTTCCATTTCGTCTCACCGTGGCGCAACAGGTAAATAACTTTATCATTCATAATAGTGCTGCTCTAAGAAATGGCCTGTTTCAGATCACGATAAACTAACGGCATTTCCACAGTGGGTCACGCGCTTCATAAAACTGAAATGGCAACTTAATAATAGATAATGAAATAGCTGAATATAATCTAGTAATGCGACAGATTACAGATGCTCAATATAGTCAAAAACATCATTCAGCTGTCTGCTTAAATCTGGTGCTAGATTTTTTACGGGTGCCCAGTCACCGCCTTTGCTGGCGAGTTCCATTTTTTCACATGTATCGGCCACGTCATTTGCGCCAATGGTTCGAGCCGCAGATTTGAGCTTGTGAACACCATCCGCGACACCTTGCAAAGATTTTTCCATGATTGCTTGCCCAACCTCGTCATGACACTCCTGAGAAGGTTGCACAAAGTCTTTGAGAATCTCATGAATAAGATCAGTTTCAGAGCCAAAATTGGTTTCCAGGAATGTGAGGTCTACAGGGCTTGCGCTATCTGCTTTCACTTTTTCTGGAGAGGCGGAAACAATCGTGTGCTTTGCCGCAGGCATCCACTTTTTAATTGTTGCATTCAGTTTGGGTAGCTCAACAGGCTTCGATAAGAAATCATCCATACCAGCGTCATAGCATAACCCGACTTCTTCGGTCAGAGCACTTGCTGTTATAGCGATAATAGGGAGATGCACATCCTTGCTTTGTTTTTCCCGTCTGCGGATTTCTTTTGTCAGACTAAAGCCATCCATATTTGGCATGTGACAATCAGTTAACAACATCACATAGTCTTTTTCGCCCAGAGCCTTTAACGCCTTTTCACCATCATCAGCCATAACAACGGCGTACCCAAGGTTATTTAATTGGCGCTGAATAACTTTTTGATTCACCATATTATCTTCAGCCATAAGAATTAATTGTCCTGCGGCTTCCGCTTCTTCAATAGTCGGTGCATTGATTGCTGTGTTGTGTGATTCATCATCTTCATCGAACTCAAAATCCGGACTGGCTATCCCAAGTCCGGCAGCAATAGCCCGTAAAAATGTGCCTCGTTTGATTGGATTGAACGTTGCATAAACCGTATCTTCCAGAGCTTCTTCTTCCGGAGGACGCTTATCCACATGAAATACAAAATTTGGCGCTTCTGCTGGTGACCTATTCTGGATTGTGCGAATTATATCTGTACCAGCCTGCAAGCCAACATTCTCAACATACAGAACATCAAAAGGTGTCGATGATTTGGCGGCTCCCGCAATCTGAGTTTCCAACAGCTCAAAGCTGGACTGGGTTGTTACTTTCCCGCCCCAGTGCGAAATGTATTTAGGCAGAACATCAATAAGAAACGGGTCTTGTAATGCAAG
>JABJOR010000501.1 GCA_018664265.1 Rhodospirillales bacterium | reverse complement strand
CCAGATCTTCAGGCTCCAGTGAGTGAACATTGGTCTTACCACATGCACGGGCCATCATCTGAGCTTCGATGGTCAGAGTGTGCAGGAAGTTATAGACGCGTTCGGCGGCTTCATCCGGATCAAGACGCTTGCGCAATTCTGGATCCTGCGTCGCAACACCAACCGGGCAACGACCCGTGTGGCAATGGTAACAGTGACCAGGAAGAGCACCAACTTCGCCCATGTAATCTGAACCAGGAATTTCCTTATTGCAGTTCAGAGCCATCATCGCAGAGTGACCGATTGCGATAGCATCAGCACCAAGGGCCATAGCCTTTGCCACGTCACCACCGTTACGAATACCACCAGCATAAACAAGGCTGATTTCGCCACGCTTGCCAAGATCATCGATAGCCTTACGTGCCTGACGGATAGCCGCCATGCCCGGGACACCGGTTTCTTCGGTTGCAAGGTGAGGTCCAGCGCCGGTTGAGCCTTCCATACCATCGATATAGATGGAGTCAGGATCGGTTTTAACCGCCATACGAACGTCATCATAGACACGTGCAGCGCCCAGTTTCAGCTGGATGGGGATCTGACCATCGGTAGCTTCACGGATTTCGTTGATCTTCAGAGCAAGATCATCTGGTCCCAGCCAATCAGGGTGACGAGCAGGTGAGCGCTGATCAATACCGGCTGGCAGTGAACGCATTTCAGCAACCTGATCGGTAACTTTCTGACCCATGAGGTGACCGCCCAAACCAACTTTACAGCCCTGGCCAATGAAGAATTCACAGGCATCAGCTAGCTGAAGGTGGTGTGGGTTAAAGCCATAACGGGACTGGATGCACTGGTAGAACCATTTTGATGAATAACGACGTTCATCAGGGATCATACCACCTTCACCAGAACATGTAGCCGTTCCAGCCATCGTAGCGCCACGAGCCAAAGCTGTTTTAGCTTCGAAAGACAATGCACCAAAGCTCATACCGGTGATATAGACCGGAATATCAAGCTCTAGAGGACGCTTTGCACGAGGGCCAATAACTGTCTTTGTCAGACATTTCTCACGATAGCCTTCAATAACGAAGCGGGTCAATGTTCCTGGCATGAATGTCAGATCATCCCAATGAGGGATTTTTTTGAACAGTGACATACCACGCATACGGTAACGACCGAGTTCTGATTTGATATGGATATCGTCCATAACGGTCGGTGGGAAAACAAAGCTGTCGCCCATCCGCGTTACGTCGCGAGTCACTTGAGATTTAATTTTCTTCGACATTAGTAATTCCTTCTCATCCTGTTTAGAGCACGATTTTCTTTTCGTGCGGTTCCAGGTTGTCGTAGTTCCAAAGGGTTTTACCAGCGACAATCTTTGTGAAGTGATCAACACCATTTTCAGGCATCAAATCATACTGCGTAAGCTTGCGGGTCAGCCATGCTTTGTCTTGAGCGGTTAATTCAGCAGGAACAGCATCAACACCAAGAGAGGCGATGTCACCACCAACATAAATCGTTCCGTCATACATGGAATCGCCGAGGTTCTTGCCTGCGTTGCCACAGAAAACCATACGGCCACGTTGCATCATGAACCCGGTCAGAGCGCTAGTGTCACCACCAACGATGATTGAGCCACCTTTCTGATCGATACCGGTACGTGAGCCAACGCTGCCTTTGCAAACCAGGTCACCGCCACGAATGGCTGCGCCGAAGGTTGAACCAGCATTTTTCTCAACAACAATGGTACCAGCCATCATGTTCTCACCACAGGACCAACCAACACGGCCAGTAACGCGAACGTTAGGGCCATCAATCAAGCCACACCCGAAGTAGCCGAGGCTGCCTTCAAAGATCAGGTTTAATTTGTTGAGGATGCCAACACCGATAGAATGTCTGGAACTTGGGTTTTTGATAACAATCGTACCATTACCAGCTTCCAGCAATTCGCGGATTTTGATGTTAACTTCCGTTGGTGTCATGTCTTGCATGTCGATTTCAGCGCGCTTGTTGAAATCTACATCGTGAGACCATGCATATGTGTAGTTTTCTTCATCGGTAGTATCAAAGAAAACCTGCATTGTACGACCGGAGAGCTGCTCATTATGCAAGCCCATGTCGTGCGAACGGCCATCAACGACCTTTGTTAAGCCTGCCATACCCGGACCTCCTCATCATATGGATCGTAAGTATCGATCTCGTGTGGAATCATGGCGCGAATTGCACCTTCTTCTGAAGCCAAAATCACAAGATCATCCGTTTCATAAAGAACCATTGGTTTAGCTGCCATGGTGTCTTTTGCCATGCCGAGAGAATCTTTGGTTGCGACACAGTATGTGAACACACCATCGATTTCTTCAATGGATTGGCGAAGTGAATCTTCCAGAGTGTAGCCATCGTTCAGTTTGTCAGCGGTGTAAACAGCCAGCAATTCAGAATCACAATTGGACATGAAACGATGTCCTTTATATTCCATCTGACGACGCATGATCCAGTAGTTGGTGATCTGACCATTGTGAACAACGGAAATATCATTGTACGGGAAAGCCCAGTATGGGTGAGCTGAACGAATATCAACATCGGATTCTGTCGCCATACGGGTGTGACCGAGAGCATGTGTGCCCTGGAACCCCTGCAAGCCGTACTGGTTGGCAACAACACCGGCATCGCCGAGATCTTTAATCAACTCAAGCCCGCGTCCCATGGACAGAATTTCCGCGCCTTCGAGCTCTTCGATATAGCGGGTCATGCCTTCCAGGTCAGCATCATTGCCATCGAATGTGAAGGTGTAACGGTATGCGTATTCCGTTGCGTCATCTTCACTTATGATGGTTGCGCCGCGCTCTTTCATACGCTTGTTGACTTTTTTGCGACGCTTGATGATCGTTTCACTGATGTTACTGCCTTTGGCAAGGTCTTCCGATTCGGCAACCTTGAAACGCATAACAAATTCATTTTCGGCGCTAGGGGGTTTGCCGTAAATTGCAAAACCCGTAGAGTCCGGACCTCTGTGCTTCAACGCTTGAAGCATGTCGGTCATTTCCGATCCGATATTCGAAGTTTTACCTCGATGGATCAATCCGGCAATGCCACACATTAGTGGTGTCTCCCGTTAGTTATTGTTGAAGAAAGTATCCGGACGGCAGTAATTGGGACTGCCGCCCGGCAGCGGTTTTGATTAAGGTAAACAATCCCAGTAGGTATTGAGATCCCAATCCGTAACGGTCGCCATGAATGACTCCCATTCGTCACGTTTGTAGTGTTCAAAGACGGTATACATTTCATCCGGCATGGATGATTTGATAACGGCGTCATTTTCCAGTTCGATAAGGGCTTCGCCGAGGGACATAGGAAGTTTCTTAACTTTCTTGCCAGCGTCGATAGCCGCATAAATGTTGCGTTCTTCCGGATCACCTGGATCAAGCTTGTTTGCAAGTCCATCATCGAAAGCCTTGAACAAAGCTGCACCCATCAGGTACGGGTTCACCATGGAATCAACTGAGCGGTATTCGAAACGACCAGGAGCCGAAACACGCAGAGCACACGTTCTGTTCTGATAACCCCAATCAGCAAAGATCGGTGCCCAGAAACCGGTGTCCCAAAGACGACGATAGGAGTTCACGGTAGATGAACCCAGAGCCGTCAATGCGCCAAGATGCTTGATAACACCACCGATGGAGTGCAGGCCAATCGGAGCGGGCTTGAACTTATCGATTTTGGGATCCGGCATGAAGTGGTTCTTGCCGCCAGACCGATAGGTGTAAACACCGTCCAGGCCTGGTTTGCTCTTGGTGTGCGGGGTGTTGACGACAACATCTTTACCACCAGTCCACAGAGAAACGTTATGGTGACAGCCTGATGCTGAAACACCCATAAACGGTTTGGACATGAAGCAGGCAATGATATTGAATTCACGCGCTACCTGAGCACAAATCTGACGATAGGTTGTCAAACGATCAGCATTACGAAGAATATCATCATACATCCAGTTCAGCTCTAGCTGCCCCGGTGCATCTTCGTGATCACCCTGGATCATATCCATGCCCATGGCTTGTGCGTATTCAATAACCTTCATGAATGCAGGACGCAGGCTTTCGAACTGATCAATGTGATAGCAATTTGGCTTGGAGAAACCACCGTCAGGCAGTCCGTCTTCACCTTTTTTCAGCCACATCATTTCTGGTTCTGTACCACAGCGCATTTCCATGCCGTGTTTTTCTTTGAAGTCTGCTGCAATACGACGCAGGTTGCCACGGCAATCTGACGTCAGGGCTGCGCCTGGATTAACTTTTTCTTCCCGGTTACGGAACAGGGTGCAGAAAACACGTGCTACACGTTTGTCCCATGGAAGCTGTGTAAAGGTTTCTGGGTCGGCAATACCAACAAGCTCTGAAGCTTCTGGGCCATAACCGATGTAATCACCGTGACGATCAGTGAACAGGTTGGCTGTTGAGCCATAAACAAGCTGGAAGCCTTTTTTGGAAACAGCTTCCCAATGATCTGCCGGAATGCCTTTGCCGACGATGCGACCTGTAACAGAAACGAACTGGAAGTAGATATACGTAATACCCAGTTCATCAATTTTTTTGCGAACGTCTTTGACAAGCTTGTCTCGACCTGGGGCTGTAACATGAGCCTCAAGATCAGTTTTACTGCTTACTGTTCTTTTCGCGGGTGTTTTTGCTTTAGCGGCTTTCGCCATGATAAATTCTCCCGAAATTATGCCGACATGTTTTAAATGTCGATCCTGTTTTAACAACCAATTTTATACCAAAATGATATTTATTCTTTTTATTGGGTAACTACGAGTAACAATTGGAAAGTCTATAGTTACTTGTTATTTACCAGTTGATATATCAGAGCACACTTTTTCACTCTTGCAAACATTTTTTTTCAATGGTATAGAATTGGTATATCTTCCAAATCAATCGGTACAGGTCATAACTCGATATGAAAAGAAACAGGGAAACAGATGAATTGGTGGCAGAAACAGAGCCCAGGCCTGCTTCCGGGAGTTCTGTAAATATTGCTGTTGAGCTGCGCCGGGCTATTGTGTCCGGTCATTTTGCCTTTGGTGAAAAACTTCCGCCGGAAAGAGAGTTGGCTACGCTTTATAATGCGTCTCGTAATACGGTGCGTGAGTCGTTGCGCCGATTGGAAGAAAGTTCGCTGGTATCCCGCAAGATGGGAAGCGGCACTTTTGTTACCCATAAAATTGAAACCGGGCGGGATGATGCTGCGGGCGCAACAAGCCCTCTGGAACTAATTGAAGTCCGCTTTGCAGTTGAGCCACATATGACACGGCTTGCTGTTCAAAATGCCGGATCACGGGATTTAAGTCAGTTGGAATCAGCTTTGCAGCGCCTGGAGAACACAACAGATGACCCAAAGCGCTTCTCGCGTGCCGATGAAGCCTTCCATCTATGCCTGGCTGAATGTTCGAGAAATCCGCTCATGCTCTGGCTGTATCGTCAGGTTAATGAGGTTCGTGGCAATACTTTGTGGTTCGATGCTCGAAATAAAATTCTGACACCCGAGACAATCGCACAATATAACAAAGAACACAGAAAATTGTTTAATGCGATTCGGGCAAGGCATGTTGAACAGGCGGTTAATATTATTAGTGATCACCTGGAACACGCCCGCAAACACCTTATTGGCGTCTCCTCTGAAGACAGATAATCAATATTCATATCCATATTGAGAGGGGTGCTGCAAAAAAACGTGCGCACTTTTCGATTATCTTATATTATTG
>JABJOR010000500.1 GCA_018664265.1 Rhodospirillales bacterium | reverse complement strand
CAGAATTATGATAACCGCGATGAGAGACAGATTTGTAACCCGGTTTCACTTCAAAGCCCGGAGTTCCCATATCGACCAGAAATGAAGTGATCAGTTTTTTGGTACCGCGCGGTGTTTCTTCTTCACCGGACGCTGCAAACAAAATAACAAAGTCCGCCACATCAGCGTGAGAGATAAAATGCTTTATGCCGTTGATGACGTAATGATCACCATCACGTTCGGCGCGGCATATCATAGACCGCACGTCGGAGCCAGCATCCGGTTCGGTCATGGCAAGGCAGTCAACTTTTTCGCCACGAATAGTGGCCAGCAGATAGTTCTCAATCTGATCCCCTGTGCAGGCTTGCAAGATATTGCTGGGCCTTGCAATGGCGTATTGCAAACCAAAGCTAGCACGGCCCAGCTCGCGTTCCAGCAAACACAACGTAACCGAATCCAGTCCCGCGCCACCCAGATCTTCAGGCATATTGGCCGCGTAAAAGCCCATGGCGAGGGCTTTTTCAGTGATTTGTTTCAACAATTCAGGACGAATATGATCGGTTTTTTCGACTTCTTCCTCGTAGGGATAGAGTTCTTCTTCGACAAAGCTGCGCGCGCTTTCGACGATCATCTGTTGTTCTTCGCTCAGGGCAAAATCCATGACTTTAAATCCTCAAGATTTAATCTGCATTTGGTGGCCGACCTGTTCTGGACGAGCCATATCCTCATGAGACGCCATCACTGCCTGCAAAGCTTTATAGACATCCGGCAAGATTGGGCAGGCTCGTTGAGCATTCATATCTACGTGCAACAACATCTGTTCCGTGGTGGCAAGCAAATCACCCGATTGTCCATGATACATGGAATGGAAAATATGCATGCGCTTTTCATCAAGCCCCAGAATTTGAGTGGTAAACCGTAAAGGCTCGCCTGTACCCACTTCCTGGAAATAATTAATATGGCTTTCTACTGTATAAAAAGAATTTCCATTTGCGCGATAATCTTCATCAATGCCAACGTATCTGAACAAGGCATCACTGCCCCAACCAAAGGCTTCAAGATAAGAGGCTTCTGTCATATGCCCATTATAGTCAATCCAGTTAGGTTGAACGGCAGAACTATACAGAGCGAGAGGGGCTGCAACGTCATCCCCTTCACGCCAACTTGTATGTTCCTGCTTACCAAGTTGGGTTGCTTCATCATCAGCTAGCGTCTTACCCGAGGCTATATTAAATTGCCGCAAGGTCTGCATGATACCAATCAGACAGTCATCGCGTAGCAGCTCCCATTCTTCAACGGTGCTATCACCAGCTTCAGCTTCGCAACCATCAACAATTTTGTCGATCAGCTCATCCGTGAGATCCGGTGCTTCCAGCTTTGTCCATGGCAATTTCAAGGCAGGGCCAAACTGTTTCATGAAGTGGCGCATTCCCTGATTACCACCAGCAAGATGGAACGTTTTGTACTGCCCCATAAACGCAAGTCGCAGACCAAATCCGTAAACAATAGATGCGTCAAGTTCGCCCGGAGTTGCTATTCCTTCATTGATAATGTGCATGCCTTCACGCCACATAGCTTCCTGCAAACGATCAGATAGATATGCTTCGACTTCTTTACGTACATGAAGGGTATGCATACCCAAAGTTTTATAGAAGGCATCAGCCCTTTCAATTGTTCCCTTTGAGGTCTTGGCACCTCCCACCAACTCACAGAGAGGCAGCAGATAGACAGGGTTAAACGGGTGCCCAATCATGACCCGCTCAGGATGCTTGCAATCGGCTTGAATTTCACTAGGTAACAAGCCGGATGAGCTGGATGCAAAGATCATATCGGCAGATGCATGAGCGTCAAGGTCAGCATGCAGTTTGCGTTTCAGTTCAATATTTTCCGGCGCACTTTCCTGAATAAAGTCGGCGGCTTCAGCAAGCTCTTTAATATCCGTAGTGAATCGAATGGCTGGCGGGGTCGCCGTTTTAGCCCAGCCGATTTTGACCAGCGCAGGCCATGCATTCTCTATCTTTGCTCGCAGAATTTCGCCAGCATTTGGCCCCGGGTCCCAACCAATGACATCATAACCACGGGCCAGTGCTCGCGCTGCCCAACCTGCTCCGATAACACCTGCTCCGACGATACCAACAGTTTTTATTTCCGACATAAATTTATTCCCTAGATTTCCAAATGATGACTTTAATTACAGGGAGAGTACTGGAACAGAAAACTTCTGATTTCTATTTAATCGAATATAACTTATAAAATAACGGCGTATATATGGATATTTTGGATAAATCTTATGTTTGGTGATCAGCCCCCTTCCGGCACTCAACGACTTGGCATTCTACTTTTGAATCGATTTTCCACCATGGCACTCTCATCGGTATTGGAACCTTTGCGTATGTCCAACGCAATGACTGGAAAAAACCTATATGATTGGAGCATCCTCAGCACTGATGGTAAACCGGTTCAAGCTAGCAACGGCATGGAGAATCTGGTCAATGCCAGCATGGATACACACCAGCATTTTCCGATGATTGTGGTCTGTGCCAGCTATGACCCTCAATTGGTTGCCACACGGAACGTTCTATTATGGCTTCGAAGGCAGGCACGTCATGGAGCAATCATAGGTGCAGTTGATACGGGCAGTTATGTGCTCGCCAAAGCCGGATTATTGGACAGCTATCGTGCCACCATCCACTGGGAACATATTGACAGCTTCAGTGAAGAATTCCCGGATGTAGAGACTGTACAGGATATCTTTGTAACCGATCGCAATCGGTTTACATCAGCCGGGGCAACTGCCAGTCTGGATATGTCACTACATCTGATACGCGCTCAGCACGGGCCTGAACTGGCTATGCAGGTTGCCGAACAGTTCATTCATTATGGCATTCGGGATTCACACGCTCCTCAAAGACCGGGCACCGCCGAACGACTGGCACTACATAGCCCAAAGCTTGGCAAGGCGCTTGGATTCATGGCAGAAAACATGGAAGAGCCTGTTCCAACAAGCCTCATAGCAAACCATGCGGGGCTATCAACAAGGGCATTGGAAAGATTAT
>JABJOR010000499.1 GCA_018664265.1 Rhodospirillales bacterium | reverse complement strand
CCGGCCCGACAACATTGGGGCTCATATAACTGGATGTCACATGTCCAATGGCCTGCATGGGTGGTTGAGGTTTAAGCTCTTCGACAATGTGCGCACCTTCCGGCAACACAAATCTGGGGTCATCCGCCAGCAAACCAACCAATTGTTTGCGGCCTTCCATTGCTGTATCGGATCTTGTGAAAGATCGCCTGCCAAGGAAGTCTTTCTTTTTCTTTGAGACGATCCAGTCCATGCCAACATCCATAGGCGTACAGGTTCCATCCGTATCCTGCCCGGCAATGATGAAGCCCTTTTCAGCGCGCAGCACATGCATGGTTTCTGTGCCATAAGGACAGATATCATACTTCGCGCCATGCTCCATTAAGGCTTCCCACATATGTAGGCCATAATTATGCGGCACATTGATTTCATAGGCCATTTCTCCGGTAAAACTGATCCGGAAAATTCGTGCCGGAACGCCGGCAAAATTGCCTTCTTTTACCGACATGAATGAAAAGTCTTCAGCGTCGAGATCAATGTCGGTCAGCTCTGCCAGTAAAGCTTTCGCATTGGGGCCTGAGATCGAAGCCACCGCCCATTGTTCGGTGACACTGGTGCAATAGACCTTCATATCAGGCCATTCAGTTTGCAGCCATTCTTCCAGCCAGCTCATAACCCGCGCGGCTCCGCCCGTAGTTGTAGTCATATGGAAATGGTTTTCACCAAGACGCGTTGTCACACCATCATCAAAGATCATGCCGTGCTCGTTGAGCATTACGCCGTACCTGCACCGACCAACGCCAAGTTTCTCCCAGGCATTTGTGTAGACCATCTCCAGCAATTTTACAGCATCGGGCCCCTGAATATCGATTTTACCAAGGGTAGAAGCATCAACGACACCAATACTGTCACGGGTTGCCTTGCATTCACGTTGTACGGCGGCGTGCATGTCTTCGCCGGGTTTGGCGAAGAACCAGGGGCGCTTCCAGTCTCCGACGTCTTCAAAAACAGCGCCATTTTCCACATGCCAGGGATGCATGGCTGTGCCTCGTTCCTGTTGGAAAAGCTCGCAACGATTTTGCCCGGTAATGGCACCGAATGTAACCGGAGTATAAGGTGGGCGAAATGTGGTGGTTCCGACGGCAGGGATATCTTTATCCTGAATGCGCGACATAATCGCCAATCCATTGACGTTAGAAGTCTTGCCCTGATCGGTTCCCATACCTGTTGCGGTATAACGTTTGGTATGTTCAACAGAAAGCATGCCTTCGCGCGATGCCACTTCCAGATCGCTGATTGCTGAATCATTCTGGAAATCATGAAAGCGTTTCTTACGACCCTGACAGGGCACTTCCCAAAGCGTTTGGGTAGGCTCCTCAATAACAGAATCTGCCGCAGGGATTGCTGGAACTTTACCATCGCCAAAGCCAGCAGCTTGCGCAGCGGCGACGCCAGCAGACAACCCTTCGCCAAAGGCCCCTGGCAAATCCATAGTGCCATTACAGCATCCAACCGAACGGCTTGGATTGATATTGGGCGCAATTGTCGGCAGGAACATAGCCTTGGCCTCGTCCCAACGCAGCTTGCCACTCGATTGACTAAACAGATGTACAGTCGGATTCCAGCCACCCGACATGGCAACCAGATCACACGCGATCAAGGAAGGCTCGCCCAGCAAGGATTTTCCATCATCACCCAATTCCATGACCAGAACACTACTCACACCCTTACGGCCATTCACGTCGGTAATGACAGAGCCCGGAATAACTTTCACGCCAAAGGCATCGGCTTGTTTAATAAGCTCCCCTTGTGGAGATTTACGGGCATCAACAACCGTGACTTTTGCGCCGACACGGACCGCATCAATGGCAACCTGATAAGCGCTGTCATTGTTGGTAAAGACGACTATTTTCTTACCCGGCAACGCGCCATAGCGATTGATATAGGTCCGAACGGCGGCCGCCATCATCACACCGGGGCGATCATTTTCAGCAAAAACAAGTGGGCGCTCAATTGCCCCCGTTGCCAGCACCACCTGACGCGCACGGATTTTCAAAAATCTCTGGCGTGGTAAATTACCAGCTTTCCCAACTTCCAGATGGTCGGTGACACGCTCTACGGCGGTCAACCAGTTATAGTCGTAATACCCACTCACAGTGGTTCGGGCCATAACGGTGACCTCTGGCATATCGGCCAACTCTTTCAGTGTTTTTGCCACCCAGACAGCCGCGCTATGGCCTTCGATCTCGGTGTCATCACTTTCTGAAAGCAAAGTTCCGCCCAGCTCATTTTGCTCATCCGCAATGATAACCCGGGCACCTGTTTTACCCGCAGCAAGGGCTGCCGCCAAACCGGACGGACCACCACCAACAACAAGCACATCACAATGAACATTTACCTGCTCATAACAATCGGGGTCGTTATGCAGGGGCGACTTGCCCATTCCGGCGCCTTTGCGAATGCGGTCTTCGTACCACATCCAAAGCTTGGGTGGCCACATGAAGGTCTTGTAATAAAATCCGGCGGGCATGATGCGCGAGAAACATGAATTGATCTCGTTGATATCAAAATCAACCGAAGGCCAGCAGTTCTGGCTTTTAGCCCGCAGTGCATTGTAAAGCTCTATACAGGTCGCCCGTGTATTGGGTTCGGTCTTTGGGCCTTCTTCAAGCTGCACAAGCGCATTGGGCTCGTCTGAGCCCGCAGAGAAAATACCGCGTGGACGATGATACTTGAAGCTACGCGCCACAACCTTGACACCGTTGGCGATCAGGGCTGACGCTAGCGTATCTCCCTGATACCCCTGATACCCCTTGCCGTTAAATGTAAAATTCAGCGGTACATTACGATCAATGCGCCCACCTTGTTTCAGGCGATTTAACTGAGTCATTTCCCGCCCTCCTTCTTCGCATCAATCTCGGGCGGTTGTTCCCCGGTCTTGTAAAAAGCCAAGAACTCATCGCTTACAGTATCACGCACTGCATTGAACCAGCGTCGGCACCCGAGGGCATGCATCCAGCGTTCATGATGAACGCCTTTGGGGTTCTTACGAAAGAAGATGTAATCGCCCCATTGCTCATCCGTCAGAGTATCGGGCTCTTTAGGGCGTTCGATGTGGCCTTCACCGCCACAATGAAATTCTGTCAGGTCGCGCTCGCCGCACCAGGGACATTCGATTAATAACATAACAATCCTCCTAGTGCGCGACAGCGGCAGCAGCCGCTTCGTCGATCAGGGCACCACTATAATGGCGATCAATGGAAAACGGCGCGGCAATGGGATGCATTTCACCCTTTGCCAGAGAGGCCGCAAAAATGTTTCCAGCCCCCGGTGTAGCCTTGAAGCCACCTGTGCCCCAGCCAACGTTGAAATACAGATTTTCAACTGGGCTTTTGGAAATAATGGGTGAACGATCCAGGGTCACATCGGTAATACCGCCCCACTGGCGCATCATGCGAACCCGCGAAAAGATCGGATAAAGCTCAACCACCGGGCCGACAACATGCTCAAGCTGGTTAAACGCTCCACGCTGGGAATAAGACACATAAGGATCGCCAGAGCCACCAAACACCAACTCGCCTTTATCAGATTGGCTGATATAGGCATGGATGGTATTGGACATGACCACAATATCAATGATGGGCTTCAAGGGCTCGGACACAAAAGCCTGAAGCGGGAAACTTTCAATCGGCAGGCGAATGCCAGCCATCTCGGCAACCACACCAGCATGCCCGGCTGTTACCACACCGACTTTGCCAGCCGTGATGGCTCCGCGTGTGGTTTGGACACCCTTGACCACACCGTTTTGAATATCAAAGCCCGTGACTTCGCAATTTTGGATAATATCAACGCCGCAAGCATCAGCTCCGCGTGCGTAGCCCCAGGCCACCGCATCATGACGGGCTGTGCCACCGCGACGTTGTAACACGCCACCCATAACCGGGTACCTGCAATTCAGATTGATAAATGGCACCAGCCCCTTGACCTGCGCCGGGGTCAGCATTTCCGCGTCCACACCGTTCATATAGTTGGAATTCCCGCGCCGCTGTATTTCTTGCATGTCATGAACATTATGCGCCAGATGCAACAAGCCACGGGGGCTGAACATGACATTGTAATTCAGTTCCTGCGAAAGATTTTCCCACAGATTGACGGCGTGATCATATAGCGCTGCGGACTCGTCCCATAAATAATTAGAGCGCACGATCGTGGTATTACGCCCCGTATTGCCGCCACCGATCCAGCCTTTTTCCAGCACCGCCACATTAGTGATGCCATGTTCTTTGGCAAGGTAATAAGCGGTTGCCAGACCTTGCCCACCACCACCGATGATGATCACATCATAATGTGGTTTCGGGTCCGGGCTACGCCATTGCGATTCCCAGTTTTCATGGTAACTAAGCGAATTGCGCAGCAGAGAAAAAATCGAATATTTGCTCTTCATAACACACCCTATCAATGCAGAAGGCCGGGGCTTTAATACACCGGAGACAGAACAGCATATCACGCTATTTCAGCATCACAATGCATGAACGTATAGGACGCTAATAGGGGAAGTTTGGGACTCACTTGTGGTGAATCGCCGCATAAAGTGAGATCTCTGATATGCAGGTTCTGCGAAAGGCTATCGAACTCTTT
>JABJOR010000004.1 GCA_018664265.1 Rhodospirillales bacterium | reverse complement strand
GGCTGAGAAAATTAACTCCTGTCCGGTTGTTGAACTGGCTGGTTTTCTTAATCAATCGCCTCTTGGAGATATGCCAAAAACAATAGTCGCTTCCGCGAATTTTGGTGCCGAGATTATCTATCGAACAAACCACAAGGTTCTCGCGACAGTCCATCATCGTAGTGTAGATGGCATTCTGGATGGGTATCGAATATTGAATGGCACGGATGATTCTGCAGTTTTGAAAATCATCAACAAGCGCGCAATTGATTTATTAATTTTGTGCCCGGCTTCCAGCAATGATGCTTATTTTTTGTTAGGGGATGATGCGAATTCTCTCTACAAGCGTTTGGAAGCAGGATCTTTGTCATATTGGGTTAAGCCAGTGATATTGCCTGATGTGGTAACGGGGAATTTCCTCGTTTTCAGTATTCAGCGCTGAAATTTGTAGAGCGCATAGGTGTCGCCGGACAGTCCCCAATGTTTGAAGGTCTTGCTGAGTTTGTAGCTCGCTTCACCATAGCCTTCAATGGGCCGTATGATCTCTGCTGGCGCAGGCTTGCCGTATAAATATCCATCAATATACCAGTCTGCCGGAATGGGACTTTCTTCAGCTATTGGGCTAACATGTATCCTGTCCACAATTTTCATTTGCCGAACATGATGATTGAGAACTTTGGAGACACTAAAGCCTGGCCAGACCGTGATGCGTTGTGGTGTGTCTGTGCGTTGCAAGATGTGTGTCAGTGTTGCCCTGTACTGACCGCGTCCACCATCGCTAAACTTCATCAACAAATTTATATTTCCGATTATAAACAGGACCAGCAGGGCAATGCTCATAATCCGGTAGCCTCCTTCACGTGCCCAAAATGCATCCAGCACTCTGGCAAACAGGACCAGCAAGAATAGGGCGCTTAACAGAAAATACCGATGAATGACATCGGGAGATGTTTCTAATATCCAGATTGCGAGAGGAAAGGTCACGATGACGATGCCAAACATGATCCAGGATTTATCCCGTTTGAATGATAACCAGAATATCGCTGGAATGGAAAAAACCGTAACGGTTATCAGCAAGGCAAGGCTTGTGTATTGAATAGCATTAAAGCCCAGGCTGAGTCCGACCATGATCCTGATGGAATCAAGTGCTTGTTCCGGGCAGCAATCTCCGCCGCGCACCATACTCTCCATAGCCACTGCCGAGAAGGCAACCACAGCAATGAATTGAATGCCGAACAAAGGGATCAACCGTGCCAGAGTACTGATGATAGATCGACGGTTTGAATAAATTTCGAACAAGGCCCAAAAGCCAAGACCAGCTTGCATGAGGATAAACAAAAGGTGTGACAGCAAGCCGACCATGCAAACGCTGACAAAGGCAATAACCTTTCCGGCAGTTGGGTCTTCCAGATAGCGTTGTAAAATATGATAGCTGCTGAGAGCCGAAAATATCATAATGGAATAGCCCCGAGCTTCCCCGGCGTAATGTATTAATGGGTAACTGAGAGCCATCACAAGGGCTGTGATAAGGCCACCAGCAGGACTCCACCGTGCACCGATGCGTGCTGCGACTATGACACTTGCTATTCCGGCAATAACGGAAAGAATACGGTAATAATAATCCGGTGCGTCTATGCCAAACAGATTGTGGATGAATGCCATGTACAACGTGTTCAAGGCGTGGGTGTTGGAATGAAAGAAAAGAGCAGCAACATCACGGGGGTTATTGAATTGAAGGGCGGTACGCATATGATCCAGTGACCAGACTTCATCAATCCACAGATCACCCCCGGCGGACCACAACCGCAATGCCCCGGCTATAACCACAATTAAAAAAATCAGTGGTGCAGTGCTGCCTTTTCCGGTTTTTTGAATGGCTGAGCGGGGAAATGTATCTGACATGATCTGTTCATAGTGGCTTACGGGCGCGGGCAATTATTTGCCAGCCCCAGGGCGTGCTAAAAAAACTGAAACGCATCATAGCCCGAAAGATCGCCATGGCAAAACGGGCTGGTAAGTTGGGGGTTCCATCAATGTCATCGCTCAAACGTTCGCCGCGCAACAGGATCACCAAACGGTAGAGGTTAAAGATCGGAAACCCGGCACCAGCACTTATCTCAACGTCATACCCGGCCTGTTCCAATTGGTCTTTAATAAGTTCAGGCGTGTAATGCATGTTATGACCGATGGAAATATCAAAGGCAGATCTCGGACCGCCTGGAACTGTAATTGCGATCATTCCGCCAGGCTCTAAAAAGCTTTGAATGTTTTTGAGAACCTCAACAGGATTATCGACGTGCTCAAGAACTTCCGAGCACACGGCATGGCTAGCCCAGTTTGAAAGCTCACTATCAGCAGGCTCCGGGCTTTCCAGATTAACTTTTTTCAAAAGTGCAGTGGGAGTATTTTTACAGGTTATATCCAGCCCTGATTGGCTTTGATCGATGCCAGCAAGCTGGATGGTTGGGAAACGGTCTTGTATAGCCTCCAGCATATCACCGGACCCGCAACTGACATCCAGTATTTTGGAGTGAGCAGCTTGATTTTTGTTCAGAGACAGCAGGCGAAAAATTAAACTGCGTCTGTATATTTGTCCCGGGTTCAGGCGTGTTGATTCTGCATAACGCTTCCAATGGCTTTCCCAATACTCAGCCGTACCTTCATGTGCGGGTTGGGTATCAGTCATGGATAAGCATGTTCGCGTGAATGGCGTGCAATAGCAGAGTTGAAATGAAACTGATAAAAGACAGGGCGATTGCCAATAGGCCCATCACCGCCAGATGGTTGGTACCAACCATTGTGTCAAACAAGGTAAATCCGGCCCCTGCGTAGGCCATGGCAAAATTCACGCATAGCAGCAGTCCAACAGTGAAAACGCTTCCTGAAACAATCATCATGGGCGTGTAGGCAAAGGTTTCGACCCAGCGTTTTTTTGTGACTCCCGATGGGTCGTACAGGCTTTGCGCCATGCAGCCTAAAAAGAAACTTTGTAAGCCAACGATTGAAAATGTTGCTCCCAGGAACATGGTGTTCAGCGACAAGGTGATGTCGCCAAATGATACGGGGCCGACACACAAGGGCAGGGTGATAAGCAAGCCCAGTAACAACATGACGATGCCCGGTTTCATAACAAAGAAATCGGCACCATGGATCAGCATGGCCCGAAGGTTTATCCATCCTGCATGCCAGGGCGAGAACCAGCCAATACGTTTGTGATGACTTTCCCGACCTTCCTTGTCTTTATAGAAATGAACAGGGGCTTCAACGGTGCGCAATTTCAAACGCACGGATTTAACGATCATTTCAGAGGCATATTCCCAAGATTGGGACTGCAGGTTCATGCGTTTGAAAGCATCAATAGTTACCCCGCGCATGCCACAGTGAATGTCTGAAAAATTTGATCCATAAATTACGTTGAGAATAAATATTGTCAGTGGCGTGCCGAAATATCTGTGCAGGGCTGGCATGGCACCATTTTCGATGGAGCCAGCAAAGCGCGATCCGATGACGAATTCATGGTCGCTGTGAAAGTGCTCCATAAAGGGTTGAATTTCACGAAAGTCATAGGTGCAGTCTGCATCACCTAAAATGACATATTTGCCACGAATGACGGGAATGCTATCGATATAGGCACGGCCCAGGCCACGCTTGGGCATCTTGAGAATACGCGCGCCCATGCTCAGGGCAATGTCAGGGGTCTTGTCTGTCGAGCTATCTAGGATCATAATTTCAGCCTTTACGCCGGCTTTTGCTATACCCTCATGGCACCAGTTCATAAATTCAACGATGACTGATTCTTCATTCAACGCAGGTATAACGATAGAGAGCTCAGGTGTAGGTTCATCATTATCCGGGATAAGAAGCGTCAGTTCCGGATCATCTGGAAATTTGATTTCTTTTTCGTTTGGCACTTTGTTTTCCGTAAATACTATTAGCTGTTGAAAAGATTTTGCAATGATTGTGGCAGGATAGGCAAGTGTTCCATCATGATGATTGTGGCAAGGGATATGGCAATGCCATAAGGAATAGGCTGTTTGCGGCCCTCCTTGATATCAAGCCACGGAGGGGAACCAAGCAGTCTGGCAAGACCGGGCTTTTTTTGAGCAACTAACATCAGCAGCGCTAAACCCCCGCCCAATAAAACGACTAAAATTACCAGTTGGCCTAAATCTGTGAGCTCGAACCATATTGCAACAGCTGCCAGCAATTTAACGTCACCCCCACCGATTAATCCAAAAGCAAACAGGGCCGCCCCGGCAACCAGAAAGGCCACGCCATAGAGATAATGCATGCCTATGGCAGCAAACGGTATGTCCGCCATCACAGCAGAGGGAAGAAACAAGACACTAATGAACAGGGATGCCTTGTTGGATATTTCAAGGCGAATGAAATCTGTATAAGAGGCATACGCCAGTGTGGCGGCGAATGATACTATGACCAATATCTGTATTAATGACATTGGCACATCTGCTTTCTTTGTGGATACAGGTATTTTTTGGGTATATGCCGTATTTGCATCATTTAAAGACGCAAACCCGGTGGTTTCGATAAACCACCGGGATTCGCGAATTGTAAAGACCGGGTTACCCAGTCAACAGGTCGTGCTTGCAGGTTGAATTAACCAGCTAAGCTGTTGCCGACGTTGTTGAAGGTGTTGCCGAGGTCTGTGCCGAGCAATGTAATGGCGCCAATGATAGCAACCGCGATGAGTGCTGCAATAAGGCCATATTCAATAGCTGTTGC
>JABJOR010000498.1 GCA_018664265.1 Rhodospirillales bacterium | reverse complement strand
TATTTTGACCCTACCGCTGAACAATGGATGGTGTCCCTTAAGACTCCCATTGTTCACAATGGAAAAACCTTGATTGATGTAGGGCACGACATTCTGCTGAATGAAATATTTGACAGGGTTTTTAACGACCACCTTTCCGGCGCCCACAATTTTATTTTCCGCAAAGATGGCCGCCTTGTCGCCCATCCCGAGAAAGTAGATGATTTAAAAAGAACGGGTGGTGTACTCAACATACAAGACACCAATGACCCGGCATTGATTGCCTCCTATGAAGCAATTATGAAAGCAAATTCTGTAAATCCGAAAGATGTTTCTATTATTAACGACGGCACCAGCAACGCCATTTTGGCAATCACTAAAATCAAAGGCCCGGACTGGTGGTTTGTTACAGTGTACCCAAGAGAGCTCCTTACAAATACAGCACTAGGGGCTGCCAAATTTATCCTGGGTCTGGGCATCCTCTCGCTGATCATAGAATTGGTTATGCTTTATCTGGTCATGCGCAAGAAAGTCATAAAGCCTTTAAAATCATTTGTTGATGCATCTGAAATGGTGGCTGATGGGAATTACGAATATTTGGCTGATGGGAAAGCTCTTCCACTCAACAGGCAGGATGAAATAGGATTGCTTGCAACAACCATGCGCACAATGGGAGAGCGCATTTTTCAATACAAAAATGAAATGGAAACTCTGGTCGATCAACGGACAGCTGAGTTGAAAATTGCCACAGAAGAAGCCAATAAAGCCAACTCAGCCAAATCAAATTTTCTTGCCCGTATGAGCCATGAAATACGAGCACCCATGAATGGCGTCATCGGCATGACAAATTTATTGGCCCGAACGAAGTTGACCAAAAAACAGATTGATTATTTGCTCAAAATCAAGATATCGGCAAATGCACTTCTTGAAATCATAAATGACATTCTTGATTATTCAAAAATCGAAGCCGGGAAACTGTCCCTGGAGGAGATTGTATTCGACCTGTCCAAGGTAATCAATAATGTATCAGACATCATCTCATTTAACAGTGATGAGAAAAATCTGAAACTTATTATCGATGTACCTTCAAACATCCCCACTTTAATCCTTGGTGATCCTTTGCGCATAGGGCAAATATTACTCAATCTAGCAAACAATGCTGTTAAATTTACAGATCAGGGAGAAGTTGCAATCAGACTTATGCTTCTTGAGCAAAATGAAACCAGATTGAGCATCCAGTTCGATGTTTCTGACACCGGGATTGGCTTAACCCAGGATCAAACCAAGAATCTGTTTGTCGATTTTTCACAAGCTGAAAACTCTACCTCACGTGTTTTTGGCGGCTCAGGCTTGGGCCTTGTGATTTGCAAGCAGCTTTGCACCATGATGGATGGTGAGATTTGGGTCACCAGCGAATACAGCAAGGGCTCTACGTTTTCTTTCACAGCAAATTTCGGTGTAGTGAGCGACAGTTTAACAACTTCCCCTAAAACGAAACAAGACAGGGCAAAACAAAGCAGTGAACGATTGTATGGGGCCAGAATTCTGCTGGTAGAGGATAATGATATTAATCTGGAGATAGGCCTTGAGTATCTCTCTGACATAAAGGCTGTTGTTGATATTGCACGCAACGGCAGCGAAGCTATCGATAAAGCATTAAAAAATACATACGATGCAATCTTGATGGATATTCAGATGCCTGTGATGGATGGTATGACGGCGGTAAAGATTATCCGTGAAAATGAGTCATTACAGACAATTCCAATTATCGCCATGACAGCCCAGGCCATGGTTGGGGATCGCGAAAAGTCACTTGAGGTCGGGATGAACGACCATTTAACAAAACCACTTAGCGCAAAAGAGCTTCACGCTACGCTTCAAAACTGGATCAAAACCGTTCCCATCACAGAGCCTTCAACAGAGTCCTCTGAGGTAGGCTTATTGAGTTCAGGTATTCCTCTATTACCCGGCATTGATACAGAAGGTGCATTCCAGCGATTAGGAGGGCGTGCGAGCACATATCACAAAATTTTATCAAGTTTCATAGCAGGAAATAAAACAACGGCCATCACAATTCAAAATGAATTTGCTGAAGGAAAAATAAGTGATGTTCTACGTCATGCGCATACTTTAAAAACATCAGCCCAATATATCGGGGCGATCAAACTGGGTAAAATAGCACATAAGCTGGAACTCGCTTGCATCAATGAAAAGGACCCCCAGCCACTGATTAAAAAATTGGAACGGGAACTTGACGCAACGTTGAAAATTCTGAACGAGCACTACACCCCTACAGAATTTTTCAAAGATTAGCTTATTCAAATTTCCAATAAAAAAAACCGCCCCGGCATTTTGCCTAGGCGGTCTTAATTTATGAACCAAACTGATGATTAAGAGATGCCAAGGTCCTTGGCTGTAGCATTGATGCTAATCATCAAGCGTTCGATCATGATGTCGATCTCTTCGCGTGTAATGCACAATGGTGGAGACATCACCATGACATCACGGGTAGCACGCGCAATCAGGCCATTGGCTGTGCAATGATCTTTACACATGGCGCCAACTTCACCCATGTTTTCAAACAAGGTGCGTGTAGCTTTATCTTTAACCAGCTCAACCCCCGACATCAAACCGATGGAGCGTGCTTCACCGACCAATGGAAGCTCAGCCACTTCTTTGAGCTTCTCAGCCAAATAAGGGCCTGTGTCATCCCGCACGGTTTCAACCATGCCTTCACGCTTGATTAATTCGATATTGGCAAGGGCCACGGCACAGGATACAGGATGACCGGAATAGGTGAAGCCATGCTGGAAGTCCCCGGCATCGCCCAGAGTCTTGACGATTTCATCGCTGACCATAACGGCAGACAGTGGAGCGTATCCGGATGTCAGACCTTTTGCCATGGGCATCAGGTCGGGTTGGATATCAAGAGTTTGGCTACCGAACCAGTTACCCGTACGACCAAAGCCACAGATCACTTCATCAGCGATCAGCAGGATATCGTACTTTTTACAAATACGCTGAATTTCTGGCCAGTACGTTGCTGGCGGGATAAGAACTGCACCGGCGCCCATGACAGGTTCGCCAATGAACGCACCGACGTTATCCGCTCCAAGGGCCAGAATTTTGTCTTCTACAGCCTTAGCGGCAGCCATGCCGAATTCTTCTTCGCAGAGGTCGCCACCGTAAACATACCAATATGGTGGCATCACATGGGTAACACCGGGAAGCGGCAAGTCAGCCTGATCATGCATATAGTCCATACCGCCCAGTGACGCCGACATCATGGTGGTTCCATGATAGGCATATTCACGGCTGATG
>JABJOR010000048.1 GCA_018664265.1 Rhodospirillales bacterium | reverse complement strand
TGTAAATGGCTTTAGTTGCCAGACCAGCACCAGTATCGGCGTCACCGAATGTCGCAGCCAACAAGCCTGTTGCGTCTGTGCGAGCTGCTACGACTGCACGTTCTGGTTCACTTCACGGCCCGGTTGAATCCATAACAGCATCATCCCCTGCGGATTTGAGTGAAGATTCATTTACCAATGTTGCCTCATTTGGTGACCATGAACTGCCTGAACAGTCTGCTTATTCCTATGATCGTCGTGATAGATCAAACCAGCGTCGTGGTAGCGGTCAGAGCGGACAACAGGATATTCCAACCGCTAATGTAGGAATGATCAGTTCTACAACAGAAAATTTTGCAAAAATGTTAGAACTTCGTGATGTGCCATTGATGAATAGCCAACCAGCCAGTGGCGAAGCATCTGATCGAGCAACATTGAATATAATTACACGGGCAGTTACTCTTTATGAAACGTCCGTTAATATTCTGACCAATCCGCAAAATGTCCGTGGCGAAACACTAAGCTTCTCTCTTTAATAACGAATCTTATAAATAAACTGTGATACCAGTCACAGATTGATTCTGTTTGTCCTGTTAGAATATAATATTGAACAGAATTGGAATTGTGTCATGAGTGTTTACTCAATCCTGCCTGTAGCCGCTAGCAACTTGCGTCATAACGCAAGGGAAGTAGCCGATGCTGCCAGTAATATCGTAGAGTCTTCTGTTCAGTTTAACCCCTCTGATGGCGTAAACGATAGTGGGACTTTAAGTGTCTTCAATGATTTTAATTTCGCTGAAAACCATGATCGTTTCTCGGATCAGGATTTAATCACTCAGGTCATGCGCATCAAAAAAGCGGAAGTAGCATATCAGGCAAGTGGAATGCTTATACGTACAGCTGATGAAATGTCACAAGTCATCCTGGAAGCCGTTTCCTGATCATATCTTTGCGTTTTAATTTACAATCATACATTTTTGATTATTTTATCATCAGGTATACTATGTATATCAATTGATTCTCTGTTATTTGCATTTCCTTAGGAACACCATGCCCGCTGACGTTAATTCCGCCTTTGATATTGCTTTTTGGTTCAGCGATATGGCTTTGAATGAAAATATTTCCATGCAACCGCAAAGGCTTCAGCGAATGCTGTTTATTTCTCAAGCCTACTACAGTGTTGCCTACCCAAAACGAAAACTTATGCCTGCCGTCTTTGTCGCCGATGAATTGGGGCCGGTAGAACCGAATGTTTTTATGTCATTCTCCAAAGGCCGCCCTGATGTTGATGTAGAGCTTTTTTTGCCGCCAGACGTTGATTCGTTTCTGAAAAGTATATGGGGGCGCTTCTCACAATATGATATGGATCGTTTGAACGAAATTACGAACGAAACTCTGGCTTATAAACAGGCTAAAAATCGTGGAAACCGTTCAGAGATAACACTGGAGGCGATGCGCCTTTCCTTTGCCCGAAATGAAACATCACACGATGTACGCTCTGTAATGAAACCTAAAATCATGCGCACTCAAAGCGGTAAGCCTGTTGTAGTCAAAGCTTGGAATCCAGCAAACAAGTTGCCAAATTGAAGAATAGAATTCAATCATTTCTTTTCAACTGTTTGAAAAAACCTCCTAACGTTCTAATATATCATTATCGGTAAAAAAATGTGCCGACAATAAAGCAATAAATGCATATTAAAAAATAAGCCAGGGAGGCTTTCAATGTTAAAAACAAAGCTAAAGCAGCTTACGTTTCTTATCGCTTGCGCTGCGCTATTTAATTTTTCCTCAGTCGATTCAGCTTCTGCCAAGGTTGAAGGTGATACCATTATTTTTGGTGCTGCTGTATCCTTTACAGGGAAGTATTCAACCAACGGCAAGCATACCAAAAACGGCTATGATTTGGCTGTAGAACGCATCAATGCGAAAGGTGGCGTAACAGTTGCAGGAAAAAACTATAAACTGGCCGTTCAGTATTATGATGATGAGTCAACGCCTGCACGTGCAGCGGCCCTTGTTGAGCGTCTGATCCAGCAAGATGGTATCAAGTTTCTCCTCGGCCCCTATGGTTCGGGCTTGACCAAGGCGATTGCGCCAGTAACAGAAAAATATGGCATTCCCATGGTTGAGGGAAATGGCGCTTCACGGTCTTTGTTTAACAAAGGCTATAAGTATCTGTTTGCTGTGCTTTCCACATCTGAACAGTACCTGGCTGAATCTATTTCGCTCGCTGCGGAACAGGCAAAAAAAGCTGGGCGTGATCCTTCTACTGTAACGGTTGCCATTGCTGTTGAAAACGATCCGTTTTCACAAGACATTCGTGCTGGTGTAATGGACGATGCCAAGAAATTTGGCATGAAGGTTGTTATTGATGACAAGCTCCCGAAAGAATTGAGTGACATGACTGCCACTTTGACAAAGGTCAAAGCTCTTAAACCGGACGTTCTGGTAGTCTCCGGTCATTCAAAAGGGGCTTCATTGGTCATTCGCCAAGTTAACGAAATGAAGGTTAATGTCCCAATGCTTGCAATTACTCATTGTGAAGCTGCCGATGTTATCGGCAAGTTTGGTGCCGGGGCAGAAAATACCCTGTGCGCTACACAGTGGACAGAAACCATGTCCTATCACGATGATTACTTTGGTACAGCCATGGACTATTTCAACGACTTCAAAGCAAAGTATGAATATGATCCACCGTATCAGGCTGCTGAATCAACAGCATCCGTACAAGTTTATGTTGATGCAATTCAACGTGCCGGGTCATTTGATACAGATAAAATCCGTGACGCATTGGCAGCAACTGATCTTGCAACTTTCTATGGACAGATAAAGTTCTCTGAAGCTGGCAATAACATTGCCAAGCCAATGGTTCTCCGTCAGGTTCAGAATGGCAAATATGTAGCTGTTGCTCCAACAAAGTTTGCAACAGTCCCCGTTGTCTATCCGCGTCCTAACTTCTGATATAGATCCATACCTCTATAATTCGCCCTCTCTGTTTATACAGAGGGGGCGAACACGGGATTATACGAATGGAAAATCTTGACCTGTTGATCATTGCACCTGTGTTTTCGATGCAATTGCTCATTAACGGAATTCTTGTTGGGGCGATCTTCGCTCTTGCAGCCTACGGCATTGCCCTAGTGTGGGGCGTTATGAATATCATTAATATTGCCCAGGGAGAATTTGTTATTCTTGGTGGCTATGTCACCTATGTTGTAGCCGGATACGGCCTGCATCCCATACTCAGTATTCCAGTATCATCGGCTGTTTTGTTTTGTGTTGGCTGGTTTGTCTACAAGTTGGTGATTGTTCGCGTTGTTGATCGGGATTTATTTATATCAATTCTAGCTACTTTCGGCATATCAATTCTTATGCAGCAATTGATGAATCAAGTCTTCAGTGCCGATGTTCAAACAGTCGAATCCGGATTGGAGACATGGTTCCTTTTTGATAACATGGTCACAGTTACTCAGGTCAAAGTAATGGCTTTTGTAATCGCAATTGTTGTTGGTGCCACACTGCTTATCTTTCTCAAAAAATCCCGTATGGGTCAGGCTATTCGGGCAACAGCCCAAAATGCCCGTGCGGCTCGAATATTGGGAATTGATACAGATAAAGTATACGCTACCACTTACGCCCTGAATGCTGCGATTTGCGGCGCAGCTGGCTCACTTGTGGTTATGACATGGGTTATTCAGCCATTTGTCGGTCTTGCATACACAGTGCGCTCTTTCATGATCGTGATCGTTGCCGGGCTTGGCAATCTGGCAGGGGTCATTGCTGCGGGAGTAGGGTTGGGTGTTGCAGAGAATTTTGCAGGTTTTTTACTGGGTGCAGAATTCCAGACAGCCTTTGTGTTCTCTTTATTGGTTGTC
>JABJOR010000497.1 GCA_018664265.1 Rhodospirillales bacterium | reverse complement strand
TTCAAACTGGACCGGTTCCGGTTACGCGGCCTGAGTGGTGCTCGTGACGAAGTTCTGTTGACCGCCATGGCACAGAACCTTCGAAAACTAGCGCGATATATGAGCAGACCGCCGCCGATCCTGAAAACAGCCTGAGAATCATGCCAAATACTGAAACAACAAACCTAGAAAGAAAGTCCCGCATCGGCATCTGCCGAAAGCGGGTTAAAAACGTCCGCTTATAGTAATAACGGACATCGAAAATTTGCTTAAAATCGAGTTTTGCAACAGAATCTTCCTGACAGCGGACATTGATTATGAATTCGTTAATAGAGTGGGATAGGTCGTTATCACGGAGTTGTCTGTTGATCCAAGGGGAGGCATCGGAGAACAAAACAAGATTTCTTCCTAAGTTTCCTCAATTTATAATGCTTTGTTCTACACCTGTTCGCACAAAGATGCAGCCCACAAAAATGGTGAAATATGGCGGAAAAACGTTGGTTTTCTGGGGAAAAGAGATGGTGCCGTCGGGCGGAATTGAACCGCCGACCCCGTCATTACCAATGACGTGCTCTACCCCTGAGCTACGACGGCATATATCTTGAAATCGCGCGGAATGTGCCACAGGACGCATGATGTGGCAAGCGTTGATTTGATCCGCGAATTGCACATCTGTATACTCATTTCTGCTTGTTAATAAAGTGTTGTTCTGGCAAACGGTGTTGTACAGACTGGTAAGGTACGAATTGTCCTATGAGTGAGAAAAACCCACAAAAACCTGTAGGCTTGAAACGCGGTGAGGCCCGCAAGCTTGCCCGTCAGCAGCGCGAGGCAAAATCCTTGCGTGATAATCTGCTGCGCCGTAAACAACAGAACAGATCCCGTGGGCAGAAGATAATCGAACCGGATTCTCCAGACGAGAATAATCCGGGAGCCTGAATTCAGCGCCATTCACTTTTTTGTCACATTTTGGCCCTATTGTTTGCGTATTACCAAAGCAACACACGCCTATAAATATTCACGCCTATAAATATTAAAGACACCTATTAACAGGATTACGAATAAACGATGGACCAAATTATTGTTCGTGGCGGTCATACGCTGAACGGGGAAATCCAGATTAGCGGAGCGAAGAACGCCGGACTGCCGCTTATGGCTGCTTGTCTTCTGACCAGCGAGCCCCTGACACTAACCAACCTGCCGGATCTGGCTGATATCGCCAGCATGGCTGGTGTGCTGGAAAGCTTTGGCGTTGATGTCTACAGAAATGGTGGCGACGGCCCCCACAGCACATGCCGGATGCATGTTCCAACAATTACCGAGACCACAGCACCCTATGATCTGGTGCGCAAGATGCGAGCATCTGTCCTTGTGCTGGGTCCATTGTTGGCCCGCGCTGGTCATGCACGGGTTTCCCTCCCCGGCGGTTGCGCCATCGGTACACGCCCTGTGGATTTACACTTGAAAGCCATGGCTGCTTTGGGTGCAGAGATTACACTGGAAGAAGGCTATATCGAAGCCCGCACCCCTAAAGGCGGTCTTGTTGGCGGGCATATTGTTTTCCCGTTTGTAACTGTAGGCGGAACAGAAAACGCTTTGATGGCGGCAACACTGGCAACGGGTGAAACTGTTATCTCCAACGCTGCTCGTGAGCCAGAAATCACCGACCTTGCCAATTGTCTGATAGCCATGGGCGCAAATATTGATGGTGTTGGAACGGGTACTTTGAAAGTGCAGGGGGTTGCCAGCTTGCATGGCGCTCAATACGCCGTGGTGCCGGATCGTATTGAAACCGGAAGTTACGCCGTTGCCGCCGCCATTACGGGCGGCACGTTAAAGCTTAAAGGTACCCGCCTGGAATTGATTGAATCGCTAGCCGATATTTTGAAGGAATGCGGCGTTGATATAATCGAAGGCGATGATGGTGACAGCCTGACCGTTTCGCGGGTTAATGGACGTATTCGCGGTGTTGATATCATGACCGAGCCCTATCCCGGCTTTCCAACGGACATGCAGGCCCAGCTTATGGCCTTAATGGCAACAGCCAATGGTGCTTCCATGATTACCGAGAGTATCTTTGAAAATCGGTTTATGCATGTACCGGAATTGTGCCGTATGGGTGCCAACATCAATGTTCATGGATCGTCTGCCATCGTTCGCGGGGTTGATAAACTGTCGCCCGCGCAAGTGATGGCGACGGATTTACGGGCCTCTGTTTCGTTGGTGCTGGCGGCACTTGCTGCCGAAGGCGAAAGCGTTATCAGTCGGGTTTACCACCTTGATCGCGGCTATGAATGCCTGCCAGAAAAGCTCTCTGCCTGTGGTGCGCAGATTGAACGAGTATCCGGACGCTAGATCAAACTAATCTCAAATGGAAGCATTTGAGATTAGTTTGATCGCTTTCAATAAGATAGAGCAACTTATCTGTCCTCACTTGAGGCCAGGTTGCTCTAGGTAAAAACCACTTTATACAAAAAAAAGAGCCCCCGGAATTTTAGTCTTAAGCTAAATATTTCCGAGGGCTTGATAGTTGGTTGGCTAATTATTTTAACTGGCGCGAATTTCTTGCAGGAAGTTCTGGACTTCATTTTGCAAGGTTGCTGATTGTTCAGATAATTCGCCTGCTGCGCCGGCAATTTCAGATGCAGCAGCCCCGGTTTCTGAGGCAGCTTGATTGACACCGGTAATTGTTGTGTTCACTTCCTGGGTGCCGGAGGCTGCCTGTTGAACGTTATTGGCAATCTCTCGTGTTGAGGCTTCCTGTTCTTCTACGGCAGAAGCAACGGTGGTGGTAATTTCATTGATATTTTCAATGATTTTGCCAATGCCTTCAACAGCCGTGGCTGCGTCTTCGGTAGCATTCTGAACACCTCCGATTTGGGCACTGATTTCTTCCGTTGCCTTGGCTGTTTGATTGGCAAGGTTTTTAACTTCGGCAGCAACAACGGCAAAGCCTTTGCCAGCGTCACCTGCACGGGCCGCTTCGATGGTAGCATTCAATGCCAACAAATTGGTTTGTTCAGCAATGTCTGTAATCAAACTGACAACTTCACCAATTTTCTGGGCAGAAACCACGAGACCTTGAATGGTGTCATGGGTCTTGCTGGCTTCTGTAACGGCCGTGCCTGCAATCCTTGCGGACTCAGTGACTTGACGGCTGATCTCGTTGATCGACGATGACAGCTCTTCTGTTGCTGCTGCAACTGTATCAACATTGCCGGAAGCCGCTTCAGATGCAGAGGCAACGGCTTGTGACTGGCTGCTGGTTTGCTCGGCTGTTGAAGCCATGGTTTCAGCAGACGCCCGCATTTCTTCGGAAGCTGATGAAACAGATTGTACCACGCCACCAACACTTTTTTCAAAGTTATCAGCAAGTTCATTCATCGCAACACGCTTTTCTTCTTCTGCGCGAATAACAGCCTGCCTTTCGTGTTCTTCCTGAGCCAGACGCTCTTTTTCTTCTCTCTCATGTTGTTCTTGTTCTTTCTTGCGTTGATTTTCCTCGGTACGGCGTTGCTCTTCCTCCAGGCGTTTCATTTCAATGGCATTATCTTTGAAGACCTGAACCGTTTCAGCCATGTCGCCGACCTCATCTTTACGATCTTGAGCAGGAACATCTGTTTCAAGGTCTCCGTCGGCTAGTTTACGCATGGCAGCTGTCATACTGACCAGTGGATTTGCAATGCCATTGCCGATAAACCAGGCGAGTGCGCCGCCAATGATAACGCCAGCAATTATCCCAATCGTTATTGTCGTGTTAGAACCGCTCACTGTTTCAACATTCTGCTTCTGACGAGAAACCATCAGGCCCTGTTCTTCCGCAGAAAAATCAGCCATGAGTTGGCGGAATTGATCGAAATAGACTTTGCCTTTGGCTTCACCGATCAGATCTGCCATATCATCCATTGTTTTGGCGTTGCCAATTTGACGGCGCAATTTAATTGCTGGCTCGGTTACATTGGTTTGCCAGTCTTTGATGTCTTGAGAGATTTCTCCTAGTAATTCTACTTGGGCAGGATTGTCGCTGACTGTATTGCTGAGATCGGCAACGAGAACATCAAATTTTGCACGTCCATTATTGTATGGATCAAGAAAACCTTCCTGCCCGGCCAGTAAATAACCACGCATGCCAGTTTCCATATCAACGGCAGAAGCCAGAATTTCATTCGCTGTGGCAATGACTTTATGGGTATGGCTAACCCATTCTTCATTCTGTACCATGATCTGTATTTGATTGTTGATCAGGCTGTGGCTAGCGGATGCTTGTGCCAATTGAATGATTTGTTCTTCGGCATCAATAAATGCAGCACGGCGTTTGGCCATCAATGTTGCTTCACGGTCAATGAAGGTTGCGATCTGTTCCCGAAATTTATCGAAGTAGACTTTGCCACGGGCCTCGCCAACCAGAGCAGCCATATCATTCATGGTTTTTGCATCACCAATTTCACCGCGCAGGGCAATCGTCGGTGTGGTTACATTGGCTTGCCAATCGCGCAGCACTTGTTCAACTTCACCAAGGCGGGCAACTTGCCCCGGATTGTCACTAACTGTTTCCTGAAGGGCCAAGATTTGTTCATAGGTTGCTATTTCGCCACCTTTATATGGATCAAGGAACCCTTCCTTTCCGGCAAGCAAATAGCCGCGCATGCCAGTTTCCATATCAACGGCAGAGCCGACAATCCCGGCGGCGCTGGCGAGAACAACGCGGGTATGATCAACCCACTTTGCGGTTTGTGCCACTGTCTTTAAATTTGTCAGACTGACAACGCCTAGGGCAATTAAAATCGCTAAGGGAATGGCAAAGCCGATTAAGATTTTAACTTTGGTTTTCAGGTTTTTCACAGTTATCTCCCGTGAGGTCTATAATGATATAAATAATTGTTAAATTTTCTTGATAAAAATCATATAGTAAGAATTATAGTTATTACAATTTAAAATTACAATAGTATGTGATGTTAATAATTGGCAATTGCATTTGTTATCAATTTACTGTGATTATGCAGGGGGTAAAACTTGAAAAAGTGCCTGATTTTTCTTGTTTTTGTATGGAATAAAGTTCTCAAGCGACTGGTTTTTCTCAATAGAACAGGATATTACAGCTCTCCGGTTCACGATGAATCGATCTGTTGGAGAGAATTATGAGCGCACAGACAAATGACAAGCTGGTTTTGGCCCTGCCCAAAGGGCGCATCCTTGAAGAAGTGATGCCGTTGGTTCGTCATGCAGGCATTGAGCCCGAAGCGGCATTTGATGATAGTAATTCACGC
>JABJOR010000496.1 GCA_018664265.1 Rhodospirillales bacterium | reverse complement strand
TGACTCCAGATTCCAAGATTACTGGTTCGGGCTTTTGTTTCCAGTTTTAGCATTTCTGGAATTAAGCTCCGATTGTCTGGAAAACTGTACACACGTGCCATCCCGGATGCGAGTAATCTGCCCTGAAGCCATATGCCATTGGATGTTTGCAGATGCGCCAGGTGCCTGCCATGGCGGTCCATCTTTTGGCCCCCTGTGAATAATGTAACCGCTTCATTTAATGCAATAGCATTCAACGCTGCTTTTGCCTCTTCTCCCAGGGGCCAGGCAATAAAATTTTTGCGCCCCAAAGGAATTTTTGGTGCCTGTATGCCAACAAGTCTGACTTCATTCGCTCCATTGACAGGGGGGGCGATAATAACTGTATCACCATCAATAACTTCAATAATTCTGGTTGTTCCAATTTTTTCCAGTGTGTCAAAATCAACATCGCCCTCAGCACAAGCAGGGGGGGGAGCCATAAAAGTAAACAAAAAGAAGAAGCTGAAAACACCGACAAGGAAGCTCATGGTATAAACCCCAGGTACTTAATGATTTCATCCGGGGATGTTCCTGAGCTTCTCATTTCTGCAAGTGTTGCGGCATTGTCGCGTTTGGCATAGCGCTGTCCTGTTTCATCTTGTAGCAATACATGATGATGGTAGTGAGGTTTATTCAGCTCAAGCAACGACTGAAGCAGGGTATGAACATGACTGGCGTGAAACAGGTCTTGCCCTCTGGTAACCAGGGTTATCTCCTGAATATGATCATCCAGGGTGACGGCGAGGTGATAACTGGTCGGAGTCTCCTTGCGGGCGAGGACCACATCACCGAAAATTTCAGGCTGGGCGTTGATGGTGCCGGTATCTTTATCCTTCCATTGCAATGACCCCGTTATATTAATGGCTTTTTGCATATCAAGACGTAAGGCGAATGGAGCCCCTTCTGCTTTTCGATCATCTCGTTGTGCCTTGGAAAGGGCTCGACAAGATCCGGGATACAAAGGCCCATCCGGACCAGAAGGCGAGTTGTGTGGTGCATAACCACAAGCTTCAATCTCGCGACGAATATCTGAGCGTGTGCAAAAGCAAGGGTAAAGCACATCCATATCAGAAAGTTTTTGCAAAGCGGCTTTGTAATCTGACATGTGCTGTGATTGACGGCGTACAGGGCCATCCCAGCTCAAACCCAACCATGTCAGGTCTTCGAGTATCTGTTCGTCATATTCCGTTCGGCATCGACCAGGGTCAATATCTTCCATTCGTACAATAAATCGGCCCTGCGCTTGTTTTGCAGCCTGTGCAGCAAAAAGGGCCGAATAGGCATGCCCGAGGTGCAGACGTCCTGTTGGGCTAGGGGCAAAGCGGGAAACTATGGTCATGTCTATATCTTGATATTGTTGATGTTATTATTTTGAAGTTTGTTAACCATAATATAGTACAATACGATTCGTAACAGAGATTAAGTCCGGTTAAACCTGATGGGAAGGCCATACTTATGTCAACTGCGCTGGCTCAAAGTTGCCCGGCACTGGTGCTGAATGCGGATTTTAGACCGCTCAGTTACTTCCCCTTGTCTCTATGGTCATGGCAGGACACCATAAAAGCTGTGTTTATGTCCCGGGTTAGTGTGGTTTCTGAATATGACACGGTTGTGCATTCGCCGAGTATTGAAATGCCCCTGCCCAGTGTTATTGCCTTGAAGGACTATGTGAATGTTTCCCGTAAGCCGGTTTTTACCCGGTTTAATGTTTTTCTTCGTGATAAATTCGAATGTCAGTACTGCGGATCTCGCTATAATGCGGAAAACCTTACCTTCGATCATGTTGTACCAAGATGCCGTGGTGGACGGACATCCTGGCAGAATGTGGTAGCCGCTTGTTCTCCGTGTAATCTGCGTAAAGGGGACAAGATGGTTCATAAAGCCGGGTTGAAACTGCTTAAAAAACCACATCAACCCAATAATTTTGAACTACAGGCAAATGGCCGTGTTTTTCCGCCCAATTACCTGCATGAAAGCTGGCATGATTTTCTTTATTGGGATTCTGAGCTGGAAATCAGCTAGCTAGCAGAAATCTCTAGTTTTCCTGTGTTTTGCTGCTTGACGCAGGCGCGAAGAAACCTATACTCCCGCGCATTCTCACAAACGTGGGTTCCTTGCATATCGCTATGCACTGAGCCCCGGCCCGGCCAACGCCGGAACCAGCCCGAGTGAGACAATTAGAATCGAGGCGTCAAGCCAAATCGATCAAAATAACAACCGATTAACGTGTGCAATTAAAAGCGAGTAAAGATAGTGACCAAACGAATTCAAGCTAAATACAAGATTAACCGCCGCCATGGTGTGAACCTTTGGGGTCGCACCAAAAGTCCAGTAAACACCCGTGAATACGGCCCAGGCCAGCACGGGCAGCGCCGCGCCAAGAAACCTTCAGATTACGGTCTGCAGTTGGCTGCAAAGCAGAAGTTGAAAGGCTATTACGGCAATATTACCGAGAAACAGTTCCGTAAGTACTATGCGAAAGCATCCCGTATCCACGGTGATACGTCAGAAAACCTGATTGGTATTCTGGAGCGTCGTCTTGACGCCGTTGTTTATCGTATGAAATTTGTTCCAACCGTATTCTCCGCTCGTCAGTTTGTGAATCATGGCCATATCAAGGTCAATGGCAAGCGTGTCAACATTCCGTCCTATATGGTTCGTGAAGGTGATGTGGTTGAAATCCGCGAAAAGTCTCGTGAAGTTGGTATGGTTCTGGAAGCTGTTGAGTCTCCTGAACGCGATGTCCCTGAATACATGAATGTCGATTACAAGAAAATGCAGGGAACTTTCCTGACGACACCAAAATTAGCCGATGTGCCGTATCCGGTTCAGATGGAACCTAATCTTGTTGTGGAGTATTATTCACGATAAGAGATGATCCACATTCCGATTTGATCATCGATTTCAAATTAAAAAAGAACCGTTCGACTTAATTGTCGGGCGGTTTTTTTATGAGTGCAACTTAGAAAATGAGTGATTGCTGGATAAAAAAACCTAGAGAGTCGTATATTTACGAGAGCAACCATCGTATTGTTTCAACTTTTAAAAGAAAATAATTGAATTAAACAGGTTCTTGTAATGTACTGACTTGAATTATTAAGCATTGGTGCTGTTATATGTATATATGTATCTAGTAGGCTATATATAAAATTATAATCTATATTATAAAAAATATTCTAACATTATGGGGAATGTTATGGTAGATCAGCATGAGGAACAAAGTCGAAATCGACTAAAGTTATCAGCGGGCTTTGAAATAGGTCATGCTGCAATAGATAAGGAACATGAGGCAATAATCGTTGAGCTAAACAAGTGTATTGATGCTCAGGAAGCCGGGAATTCAATAGCGTCTCTTAAGCAATTTTATGTATTTAAGGACTTGCTGATCACACATTTCTCTAGTGAAGAAGAAGTCATGAAAGCTATGGGCTATCACTTACTTGAAGAACTCTCTACTCAACATGTCAAAGCGGCTGAAAATATCTTTGAAATTATAGAAAAATATAAATTGAATGATGAAGTTAATGATGTCTTGAATACAGACTTGATGACGGATTTGATTGAGTTGTTCCTTCGCCATCTTGCCGCAGATGACACATCATTTAAGGGATATCTGCAGGAACTCAAATATCAGGAATGATCTGATACTGTAAAATAAAAAAGAAAACTTCCGTATATGACCCAAATAGGCCATGTTTAATTTTTACAGAGTGGATATGGTAATTTATCTAGTATTTGCGTTTATATGCATTGCTAATATAGAATGGTCTTACGGTTTATCGTTAAGGCCGTAATTTAGAGTAACAAAAAAACATTGATCGGGGAGATCACATGACGAAAATGAAAACAACCGAATTTAAAGATAGAATTTTAAATGGCGACATGGACCGTCGTATGTTCAACAAGGCTCTTGCCGCTGTTGGATTGGCAACGGTTATGCAGCCAATGATGTCTGGGAATGCCAAAGCCGCTGGTGACGTTAACTACTTCACATGGAGTGGTTATGATGATCCAGCATTCTTCCAGGCCTATATGGCAAAATATGGTGGAGAACCGGATTATTCATTCTTCGGTAGTGAAGATGAAGGCCTTGCCAAAGTACGAGCCGGGTTTAAGCCTACTGTTGGTCACCCATGCTCTGATACAGTTTCTCGCTGGGCTCGTGCTGGCATTACGAAGGGCATCGATACATCCAGACTGTCAAATTATGGTGGATTGTACCCCGAGCTAGCGAACCTTCCTGGTAATAGCCACAATGGCGAAAAGGTTTTCGTACCATTTGATTGGGGTAATTCCTCGGTTATTTTCCGCACAGATCTGGTCGATCCAAAATATGTTGAAGAACATTCTTGGGAAATCTTGTTTGACGAACGCTATGCTGGTCGTCTTGCAACCTATAATGCTGCTGGTGGCGCAACAGCCGTTGCTGGCCTCGTTCTCGGCCATCCAACGGAAAGTCTGTTTGCGCCAAATGATGATCAACTTGCTGCTATTCGTGAAAAACTGGCTCAGCAACAACCGCTTATTCGGT
>JABJOR010000495.1 GCA_018664265.1 Rhodospirillales bacterium | reverse complement strand
ACTGTGTTGTGGAATCCATCAATGCAGCAGCTGGGGATAATCTGAGCGTGGATCAGATCATCATGAATTTTAGTTGATTGCGACTTACTTCGAAGGATTGCTTCTAGGCGCAAGCCTGATTATCGCAATTGGTGCACAAAATGCTTTTGTCATACGACAAGGGATTAAAGGTCAGTACGTCTTTACCGTAGCGGCAGTTTGTGCGGTTGTGGATATCTTGTTGATAACCGTCGGGGCAGCGGGTGTTGGAACCTTGATTGCGCAGAGCCAGATGCTTCGTATGATAGCCGCGTGGGGTGGAGCTATATTTCTGCTCGCGTTTGGTGCTATGGCAACCCGAGCTGCAATCAAGGCATCATCAGGAGCATGGGACGAAGCTGAATCTCAGGCTCGCAACACATTTATTTCAAGCTCAGGCACTAAAGGCGCCATTATCGCAGCAGCCGGTTTTTCGCTGTTAAATCCCCACGTCTATCTTGATACAGTCGTCATTCTCGGTGGTCTTGCTGCGCAATATGACGGGATGGAACGAGCAGTCTTTGCTGCAGGCGCTATGACGGCATCACCAGTCTGGTTTTTTTGTATTGGTTATGGTGCAATAAAAGTCGCGCCATTTTTCAGAACCTCGTTGGGTGCCCGATTGATGGAAAGTACCGTTGCCGTTATCATGTTTATTCTGGCATTCTCACTGGTACACGGGGAATTACAGGGACTTGGTGTTCTATGACGATGAAATCAGTGCGAGCAATTATAACAGGGCGTGTGCAAGGTGTCTGGTATCGTGCATGGACATGTGAGCAGGCGACTACTCGCAATCTGGATGGTTGGGTACGAAATAACCCTGATGGCTCTGTAGAAGCGATATTCTCCGGCCCCGTGGCTACAGTTGATGATATGATTTCTGCTTGCCATGAAGGTCCGCGATTGGCTCAAGTAAATTCAATAGATACTCGAGAAGAGAACGCCCCAGCCGATACAGGGTTTCATCAAGTTTAACAGGGGATAGCATGACCAGTTCTGACAAATCGGTGCTGCCAAAATCTGTTGATGCCATTATTATTGGTGGTGGCATAATAGGATGCTCAACAGCTTATTATCTTGCGAAACGTGGCTTGAATGTATTGGTGTTTGAGAAAAGCCATACAGTCGGTCATGAACAATCCAGTCGCAATTGGGGGTTCGTTCGCCAACTGGGACGCGATCCCAAAGAACTACCAATGATGATGCGCTCCGCAGATATCTGGAAAGGTCTTGAAAAAGAGCTGGATGCAGATTTGGGGTGGCAACAAGGCGGCATACTGGGAATGACGGAAGATGCATCTGTATTGCCAGATTATGAAAAATGGCGTGATGTTTCACAGACCTATGACCTTGAAACAAAGGTTCTAAGCACGATTGAAGTCAACAATCTTATTCCTGGAATGGCTCGTACATGGGCTGGTGGTATTTATGTGCCAAGTGATGGAAATGCTGATCCTGAGATAACAACACAGGCAATAGCCAAAGCCTTTGAAGGTCTTGGTGGACGCGTGGAAACCAATTGCGCTGTTCTTGATATAGAAGTTCAGGGAGGTAAAGTAAGCGGAGTTATTAGCGAAAATGGCTCTGTTAAAGCTCCAATAGTGATCGTTTCGGCAGGTGCTTGGGCTTCCAGGGTGCTTTCGTGGCTCGGAATTGATATGCCGCAAATGCGCATCCGTGGCACTGTTGCGCGTTCCATGCCTGTGGACCCTATTACCGATATAGCCGCCTGGACGCCAACACTGGGTTTCGTACAACGAAAAGATGGCTGCTTTAATGTGTCTGGTCTGGATATCACGGATCATGATGTTTCACTAGAATCCCTGCGGTATGCAAAATACTTCATTAAGGAATTAATTGAACACCGAGATATGATCCGGCTTCATTTTGGCCATCCGTTTTTGCTCGATTTAATTGGAAGAATTCCTGGATCAGCAGGTATGAGCGATCCATTACGCCGGGCACGTATCCATGATCCCATGCCAAATTCCAAGCGCATTCAAAAATGTTTTCATGAATTACATGCAACATTTCCAGCGACCGCAGGCGTCCCAATGAAAAAAGCCTGGGCCGGGCATATTGATGTGACCCCCGATATGTTGCCCGTTATTGATGCTGAGGCCGGCCCAAGCGGTTTGATTATCAGCTCAGGCTTTAGCGGCCATGGGTTTGGTATTGGCCCTGGGGCAGGGGCAACGATTGCAGAGCTTGCTAGCGGGGACAAACCAGATGTCGATATTTCTGATTTTGCCTTGAATCGTTTTGTGAATAACAATTGGGATGAACCCTATAATTTAATTTAAGGAAATAATTCTGGGTGCTTTAGCAACGTCCTTTCAGGGGGGAATACTATGAAAATTTTAGTACCCTGATTAACTTCACTTTCAATTGTAATACTTCCACCATGTTGCTCAGCAAATGACTTGGTAATGGCGAGGCCAAGTCCAGTTCCTTTTTCATTGATTTTATTGACGTCAATGACCTGACCAAAGGGTGTCAGAACCTTTTCAAAGCTGTCTTTTGGTATGCCAATTCCAGTATCAGCAACTGCGATAGAAATTCCGCCGTTTTCAGCAAGATTTGCTTCTGCTTTAACCTGTCCTCCCTCGGGAGTGTATTTGATAGCATTGGATAACAGATTCAAAACAATCTGACGGACAAGCCTGCTATCGGCGTAGAGACCTTTTTCATTCAGATTGATATCATATGATATTTGAATGTGTCCTTCATCCGCAGATGGAGTAACCATTGAAATGCAGTTTTTCATCAAATTCTGAAGATTGATATCTTCTTCATCGAGATCAAATTTACCAGCTTCAATCTTTGACAAATCAAGGATATCACTGATCAAACTTAGAAGATGATTGCCGCTATCATAGATATCATCGGCATAATCCAGATATTTTGAATTACCTAAAGGCCCAAAGCTTTGAAATTTCATTATTTGGGAAAAACCCATGATGGCATTCAGTGGTGTACGCAACTCGTGGCTCATATTTGCCAGGAATTTGGATTTGGCACGTGTAGCTTCCTGTAGCATGGTGTTTGCTTGCTCAAGATCACGTTCAGCTTTTTTAAGCGTGTCAATTTCCGATGTATCACGAGCTGTTCCGCACATGCCGGTAAACTTACCCGTATCCCAATCAAAATTCGGTATGCCACTAATCAATAATTTTCGTTCAATGTTTTTATTATCAATTATTTTAAACGAGACATTTCTAAAGGGTTGTTTCCAATCGGGAGTGTAAGGCTCACCTGTGGAATTTATGAACTCGCCTATTTCGTCCAGCCGTTTGCCAATCAACTGCACAGGAAGAAACCCGGTGTCTTCTGTTACACGCGGCGATATAAAGGAGATTTTTTCAGCATGATCAATTTCCCAAACCCATTCTGCGACCAATCGGGTTATATCTTCCAGTCGTGTTAATGCGTTTGATGCACGCTGGTCTGCACTTCCGGTAATGGATGGCCAGTGTCTTAAACGTCTTTCAGTCATATCGCATGGGCCTCCATGGTATTGGAGGTGCCTGGAGTATCTTGCCAATTGGACAGGGCTTTTGAAGCGTCCTCAGGAGAAATATCGCAAAATAATTTTAAAGCTGTTTCACTGCAATTTTCTTTTTCATAAAGATTGCCTTGCGATGATTTTCGGGTTTTTTGAAAGAGTATTGAAAATTGCATTTGGTTAAAGCCGACAGCCTTGCAGGCAATCGCAAGTGATTCAGGGTTTTTATCAAAAATAATGTGTTTGCAGGTGGTTTGCATAATGTTGGTTAGTTGTGAAAACAGACTAAGAAACAGATGCACTTCTCCATCAATGAGCGCCGCCATGACCATGTTGGGCGAGATTAAGTGTTCGTCGTTCAAAACACTGGCCAGATTCGTCATTTTATTGGCGGAAGAATCTTCGCGAATGGCTGCTTCCTGATCGATACTTTGCTTCAGTAATTGATTAACAACTTCATCATCAATTTTGTATCGCGAGACAATATGCGTCCTGAGGGCATCCGAAACCCAGGTAAACATTTTCTTGGCTAGTTCTTCAGGTAATTCATCACGGTGCAACAAAGGATCCTGAAAAGTATCGTAACGTTTGCTTTGCTCAACCAGGTATTCGATTGATGTTTCTGATATTTTTGCATTCTCGTTATTGAGCAGGCTGGTGATAACATCAACATCACCGTGTTCTACAAGCGCATCAGATATATCTTCACTGACGTCATGGCGTATGGATATGGCCAGTTGATGTTCCTGAGCACGGTTTTGGATAATATCGACCAGTGCTTCGTCTCGCAAAACGGTGCTTTGTGTTAAAACCGGGTAGGCAACTTCTATTTCATCGTTGGCAAGTTCCAGAATCAGATAGGCCGGTGCATCCAATTGTGTGGACAGAAGCAGGCTGAAGTTTTTGCGCATGGATACTTCCACGTCACGAATAAGCCCGTGCATGATTCCAAACATCATTGCTTTTTCGCGCTCTGAAAGAATCGCTTCCTTGTTATCGAACAGGTCCGAAATGACCTGTGAAAGCCTGTTGCGGCTTTCAGCGGATTTATCGTGCGCTAAGTTAAGCAGATATTCCGAGTCAAATTCCATGATTTATTATTCATCTTTTATGGTTCCTCTTTAGTAAATAATATCTGAAATTTATAGAGTTAGTAGGAAAATCTTATACAATCATAAGTATAATAAAAACCTATTTAAAATATTGAGCTAAAACAGCGCTTTAGTGCATCATCAATTTTTTGTTTGCTGATGGGGACATTCAGTTTTTCATAGGATGTAATGCCATGGTCTTCAATTCCACAGGGAATGATTCCAGTGAAATGGTCCAAGTCGGGATTTATATTAATTGAAATGCCGTGGAAAGTGACCCATCGTCTGATCCGAACGCCGATAGCGGCTATTTTATTTTCATGGGTCAAGCCACGACCATCTGGTTGTTTTTGTTCTACCCAAATACCGACCTGGCCCTCTCGGCGCTCCCCTGTAATGCCGGTTTCAGCCAGTGTGGAGATGACCCATTTTTCCAGATTATGCACAAAGGCCCGTACATCCGGCCCGCGCTTCTTCAAGTCCAACATAACATAGGCGATACGCTGTCCGGGGCCATGATAGGTATAACGTCCGCCGCGACCTGTCTCGAACACATCAAACCGCTCTGGATCAACCAATTCAGAGATATCCGCACTGGTCCCGGCGGTATAAATCGGTGGGTGTTCCAATAACCAGACCGTTTCCGGGGCTGCGCCATCACGAATAGCGGCAACCCGTTCGTCCATGAAGGCAAGGGCCTGTGGATACGGGACAGGATTATCGCTTATAATCCACTCAATTTCGGTCTTTGGTGATGACATAAAGAAGAAAATATCCTGTTTTATCATAAATATGCAATATCAGGGTATACTGGTACTTGCCCACTGCCCAACTATTTGCTATCTCCGCACCATCGAAAGGGCAACCCCTCAATTGCCATGTTTGTTTTCGATGCGATTTTGCGGTCGTGGCGGAATTGGTAGACGCGCAGCGTTGAGGTCGCTGTCCGAGCAATCGGGTGGAAGTTCGAGTCTTCTCGACCGCACCAAAAATCCCCGCTTCAGGAAACTGGAGCGGGATTTTTTTGTTTAAAATCAGTACTTTACCGTGTTTTTTGTTTTCTGTGAAATTGAACAAAACATTCAAAAATGTTGATTTTTTAGTGAGGTAGACGCGCAGCTTAGTTAACGCTCCGGGTTATACACTAATATTTACGTTGTTTGTAAGTTATTGAAAACAAACAAATATAAATCCCAAGGTGGATCGAGTTATCTACCAACTGGGCGTGAGCCACCATTTGAGCCACGGATTGTTACTTTTTAGCATCTAGATTATACTGTTTTACACGGATCAATTGATAATAATAGAGGTTCTTATGGGAGATGAAATCGCAACACTTTTTGGGAATGCCATAGCTTACGGTGGTGGCGGAGCTGGAGTTGCTTATCTCTTTTTTAGGTATTTAGGGTCTAGCTGGATTGAAAATAAGTTTGCCACCCAACTAGAGAAGTTTAAACACAACCAAGATATCGAAATACAAAGGCTTCGCATTGAAATTGATTCGACACTAAGTGGAACTATCAAACTGCAAGAGATGGAGTTTGGAACAATACCGGAAGCATGGAGATTATTAAATATCGCAAACAATGAAGTGGTAAGTCTCGTTAATCCGATCCAAAGACAAAACAATCTTGATCGTATGGAAGAAGAAGAACTTGAAGAATTTTTAAATGATACTGCGTTACGTGATAGTGAAAAAAGACAAGTTCGTTTAGCTCAAGAAAAAAGAACGAAGTACTATGAACTGGATTTTTATCATAGATTTCATCGTGTAAATATGGCGTGTTCAGAACTCAATATTTACGTTGCTCTAAACGGAATATTTTTCCCTAAAGAGATAAAGCAAAATTTTGAGAGTATTGTGGAAATGCTACATTCGGCGACTAATAGCAAAATGATTGATCAAAACTCGATTGATTTCACCCATGCGGGGGAGGCATGGGTGGATGTTGTTGAAAAAATCATACCATTCCGTAAAGCCATAGAAGATGAAATATACGAAAGGCTTCACTCACATGGTATGACCAAAGAATGAAACTTTGTAACTAGTCGGCCCTAATAAAGGCCATTCTGACGCACCGATCTTTTGGAACAAACAGCAATAGCAGCATTTCGCTCAGCCACAAAAAGATTTTCTTGAGGATCTTTCTGAGATTGAAGCCAATTGCCATGGCGATAACGTTGATT
>JABJOR010000494.1 GCA_018664265.1 Rhodospirillales bacterium | reverse complement strand
GTACTAATCAAGTACCGTTTTAGGATAATGAACTAAAAGGGATTAAAACTGCAAAATTAATTAAACTTTCTCCAGTGCCTAATTCAATTTTAGCATCAGCAGTTTCTGCTAATATTTTAGCATAATATGCATGAACTTCCCTTGATGATAGATCATTTGATGAAGTATTTCCCTCTAGTGTCCTAACAACTGCATCACGCAATGCCGCTCCTGCGCCTTCTGCGGCACATGCCAAACCTAGGCCTTCATCAAATGGCTGTACATGGACGCTAATTTGCCCCCCCCTGGGCAATGCCTCAAATGATAAAAATGTAATCATATAAATAAGCTTGGCAGCAATATTTGGGATAGGAGTAGTTGTGTCTGCAATCCACTTAAAACTAACCTTGCTATTGCCTCCCCCCATCAAACCTTCAACCAAGTCCTGTACGGTATGAAAATCAATCAGAGTAGCATGATTACCGCCCAACCCAAAGGCAGCGCGATAAAAAGCGAGTTTTCGAGACGCTTCTCCAGCACTGCTTGCTAATAGATCGTGAACATCAGAATCAATATCTCCACTACTCTCATCAGCTATCAACTCGATTGCAGCATTGATAGCTCCAACAGTGCCGACCAAATCATGACAAAGACGCGAACACATCATTTGAATGACTTCGAAATCTACTTGTCTTTCCAACGACATGAGAACCCCTATATTTTAAAAGCTATACAGTTTGATTTTTGATCAGCTTTTCAGCTTCAGCCAGATCATCTGGTCTATTGATATTGAAAAAAGGATCAACGTTTTCCCTAACATTATCAAACTCAACCTGAACATTGTTATAGCGCGAAGTCCAAAGGTCAATCTTTCGTATGTTTTCTTCAACCATCGCCATACGGAGATCATCGACCAAAGATACGGGCCACAAGGCAAAAACCGGGTGAGACCGGCCATTTGAATGAGCACAAGCCATTTGTGTTCCTGATTTTTCCTGTTCTGCAATTAGTCGCGAGACCATATCCGTCGGAAAGAAAGGAGCATCACAGGCGAAAGATACGAGCCAGCGAGCTTTTGGAATGTGGCTACGGGCCCATTCCATTCCAGTCAAAACTCCCGCAAGAGGTCCAGCATAGCCTTCGATAACATCTGCTACAATTTCAAGCCCATAATCCTTAAAACGATCATGCTCACCATTTGCATTAAGAATTAACGTATCAACCTGGGATGAGGATCGTTCAATTACTTGATCGAGAATTGGACGCCCACCAAGTGTTTTTAATGGCTTATCGCCTCCCCCCATACGGCGAGCCAAACCACCGGCAAGTAAAACACCAACAATTGGTTCATACGCCATTAATTTGCCTCATATTCCATCTTGCGTTTTATCATTAAAAATAATTCGATTTTCGCCGGAAAGCGCCATAAAGCGCTCCCCTCTCAATCGACCAATCAGAGTCAAACCAACTTTGCGCGCCAAATCAACGCCCCACGCGGTAAATCCCGAGCGAGATGCCAAAATGGGTATTCCCATTTGCACTGTTTTTATGACCATTTCACTCGTCAATCGACCTGTCGTGTATAGTATCTTATCATCCCCATGAATACCTTCCTGATACATATAACCTGCAATTTTGTCCACGGCATTATGTCTTCCAACATCTTCCATATACACAAGTGGGTTGTCACCCCTGCACAAGACGCATCCATGAATTGCTCCAGCTTCCAAATACAGGCTGGGAGTTGTGTTAATAGTTTTAGTTAAAGAAAAAAGTTCGGAGGTTCTGACGTAAGCATTCTCGTTTAACGCAACACTTCCAAATTTTTCCATCATATCACCAAAGACAGTGCCTTGTGCACACCCGGAAGTCAGCGTTTTCTTCTTTAATTTTTCTTCAAAATTTGTCTCATGAGATGTCCGGACAATGACAGTTTCAATATCGTCAACATATTCAATAGCTGTAATATCATCGCCCGGGAAAAGCATATTCTGATTAGCAAGATAACCGATTGCCAGATACTCTGGATAATCACAAATAGTCATCATAGTAACTATTTCATGCTTATTGAGATAAAGCGTCAAGGGTCGCTCCACAGTTACTGTAGCGCTAATCACGCTGCCATCATGAGCAATCCCTTCGACGTGTTCAACAAGCTCAGGATTGGTCGGGTCTGGGCGAATAACATAACTATTCTTCAAAATGTCACCTTTCACTCTGGGCCTTCATTTGCTAAGTACTAGATTGATACATTGGTTTTTAACATGGTGTCAGGGACATTGAACAACAAGTCTTCAGGTGTCCCGGACAATCGAGCAATAAATGACTGATTTTTCTGACGCCTTTGGTTCTGCTTTTTCACTCGTTGCTACATTTGATAGCGCACTTGTAGAAATTGTTGGCTTGTCTTTGAAAGTCAGCCTGACGGCGGTGTTCTTTGCAGCATTAATAGGCCTGCCTATCGGTGCTGCCGTCGCCCTATTTCGTTTTCCAGGTCGATCCATCCTGACTGTTTTTCTTAGTGCCCTTATGGGATTGCCACCTGTCGTCGTCGGGTTGATAGTTTACCTGTTACTTTCCCGGGCTGGACCGTTCGGTGTATTTGGGCTGCTTTACTCCCCCACAGCTATGGTTATTGCACAAGTCCTTCTAATTACCCCTATCGTAGCCGCACTGACCAGAGAGGTCATTGAAGAAATGTGGAACGAATATGAGGAACAACTCAGATCATTGGGAGCTGGCCCCGCACGGGCACTCCCTACATTACTCTGGGATGGTCGATTTTCTCTTATCACAACAATACTGGCTGGTTTTGGGCGAGCATCGGCTGAAGTTGGCGCAGTTATGATTGTTGGTGGAAATATTGACCATGTCACACGCGTAATGACCACAACCATTGCCCTTGAAGTTTCCAAGGGCGATTTAGCATTGGCTCTGGGCCTTGGAATTATCTTAATTGCATTGTCAATTGGCATAAATGGTGCAGCATTTTTAATAAGACGGATGGCGGAGCAAAAATACGGATGATTACCCACGTACGCCAAGGCCCGAATATTTTGCCACTAGAACTCAAAGATATAAACTTTGAAGCTCGCGGCCAAAGACTCATCAAAGATATGAACTGCGCATTTTCAACAAAACGCCGAAACGTCATTATTGGCCCCAATGGAGCTGGCAAAAGCCTGTTGTTAAGATTATGCCATGGTTTATTAAAACCTTCTACAGGTTCAATTGAGTGGAGTGGCGCAGGCGCTAACAAAGGCCGAGAGTACATAACCCATCAACAAGCCATGGTCTTTCAGCGCCCCGTCATGCTCAGGCGATCCGTTTCAGGGAACATTGATTACGCTCTGGCACTGAAGGGAGTTACACCTTCTCAAAGGCGTGAAATCACAGACAATGTGTTACAACGTGCTGGTTTACGAAGGTTGGCTGATCAACCTGCTCGCGTATTATCGGGTGGAGAGCAACAAAGGTTGGCACTAGCCCGTGTTTGGGCATTGTCTCCGGAAGTCTTGTTTCTGGATGAGCCCACAGCCAATTTGGACCCATCAGCAACACATGCTGTGGAAGAAATCATCCAGGCAATACACGAAACCGGAACATGTATTATCATGACCAGCCATGACCTGGGGCAGGCCCGTCGTCTCGCTGATGAAGTGTTATTTTTGCATCGCGGCCGTTTGCTTGAACGTGCCCCAACAGAGCAGTTTTTTGATAACCCTCAAAATGATTTGGCACAGGCCTTTGTCAAAGGAGAGCTACTATGGTGGAACAGAGGGCGCGATAATCGCAAACCGCCAAAAGAGAATAACTGACATCAATAAGTTTGATGGATAATTCAGGAATAACGTAATCTGATTTTACTGATAGGAATAACAAGCACCTCAAGCAATCCTGCTCCAGTAATCAAGATAACCCCTGCAATTTCCTGAAACCCGAAAGACTCATCAGCCCAAATCGCGGCAGTGATTGTCCCGACACTAATCTCCGTCATTAAG
>JABJOR010000493.1 GCA_018664265.1 Rhodospirillales bacterium | reverse complement strand
TCTACGGGTTTGAAACGACGCTTTGCATTGACCATTGGCCGTCTTGCCAGTTCCATATGTGTGGCGAACGAAATCGATCACACAAATGGTCAAAGTACTCCCTGTCCATTGTTGGCTGTTCGAACATGGTGCTGGCGACAGGAAATGATTCTTCATCCAGGCTCAGATATTTGAACACTTCTTTTTCGAATCTCTTGGGGTATTCGCCGTCATAGCGCTGAACAAGAGCGACACCTTCCTCGCGTTCAATGTCTCCGTTACGGATTTCTTGGGCGGCGTCGTAGGTGGCGCGACCAATACCAAATTTCAGCCATGTGGTGAAAAAATGGTAGTCGTCGATCATGTCATCGACGCCGGAATATTTGCTGTAAGTACCTGGAGTCCGCTCTGGAGATGCCTGAAAATTGCTGTGTTCCATGGCAAAATAGTAAGCACCTTGCGGGTGCCATTTTTCATAATAACCCATGTAATGGACTTCAAGACGACTATCTTCAACGAGGGAGGGGTCAACAGGCAAATAAGGTGAGAAATCCACTTCTTTCATCCCGAAATGGTCTTTCAGGTCAGCCAATGATGTTCCACTGAGAAATACCTTCGACTTGTCTTCGAGTGAAAAATAAGACCAGTCTCGTTTAGCCGATTCGTTGTCCTGACGTGCGTTTCCGTATTCAGCTTCATTTTCGCCATAAAACACCAGATCGATTCCACGCAGAAGGGCTTCTTTTGGGGCAAGGTTTTTCTGACCAAGGATAAATGGCTGAAACGGGTGAAAGAGGTTCTCTACCGCCAATCGGGTCAGCAATCTGTGGACACGTCCGTTCGGCGTAAATAGCGAATTGTCAAAGCCCGCATGAATCCATGATTCCAGGTTTTCCCTGCCCCAGCCAGTGTAAATGTGAGGCGCCCAGGTAACGGTCAGCGGGTTCATCCCGTACTTGTATTTGAGCTTGTGGGCTATGTAAAAACTGTCTTTGCCACCGGAACCCGAGACGACGCAATCGTAGCGGCCATCTGTGCGTCGATGCTTGTTGCAGAGTTCGACGAGTTCGCGTTCCCGGGCCTCCCAGTCAATATTTTCTTTTTGCTCCGCGAAATTACAGGCGTCACAAACACCGTTCTCGTCCAGGTGAATTGTTTTTTTCTTTTCTTCCTTGTTATTTTTGAATTCGATCGTCGAGCTTGGGCGCTGGTTTGAAATAATGCATTTCTTGCAATATGTTACTTTTTTCGGCAAGCCATAAAGAGCTTCCCGTTTTCCAGATGTAGAGGAAAACTTTGCATAGTCGATTTCTTGATGGCGCGGCAATACGTTCATTTAAGAATTCCTCAAGTCAAGCAACAAGAGACTAGCGCCATCTTGCTTCTGTTCTGAAAAGTTACCGGGATTGTTGGCGGAAATCTGAACATCAATCAGCAGGTCCGGTAAATTTCGGTGCTATTCAGAAACGGGCTGATACATCCTGTTTAGCTACAGGTTTCATATTGATAACATTTGTCTGAAAGGTTTAGTAAATTACGCGGTTCCGCGGGGCAACGGCTGATTTGAAGCAATTTCCATGCTACCGCACCGCGGGTGAACTTGGTATCATCCACCATACGCTATCTTTGTGTATTCGCTTTGCAGTTATTCGAGCTTATCGAGAAAATATTCCAGCCAGCAGAATACCGCTTCTTTATGACAAATCACGCTATTGCAGTCAAGTATTGGAATACGGGAATAATAATTTGGTTAGTTGTCAATATTCGACATTGTACATGACCGTGTCACGATCTGAAATTCTTCAGCTTTCCAGCCGATTTGATAAACCATCACTTCTTCAACAGTCATATTCAGGGCAACTATTGTTTTCAAATCCGGTTTACTTTATGGGTGATTTTGTTGAGCGTAAAAGGCTTGATATCCTGTGAGGATTTTTGATCGAATACCTTCTTAAGTGCAGGGTGACCAAAGATCATTTGGTCCGAATTTGCCGTTTTTTAATCCTTCTAGCGTATGCAACAATTAATTGAATGCAAAAAAAATGACAATGGCGGTGGATTTTTCTTTCGGAACGAAAGCCGAGACTCTTGACAGGCTTCAGGGGAAGTTGTCGCAAAGTAATATTCCGGACCTTTTGTATTTTGAAATACAGGAATGGACTTCCAATAGTCATGAAGTAATTAGCAAAATAGCAACCCGATTCGAAGGGCAGAAGGTTGCTGTTCGATCCTCTGCACAGGGTGAGGATGCTGCTGAACAGGCAATGGCGGGGCAATTTGACTCCGTTCTGAATATCCCGGCAGACTCTGCGAAAGAAATTCTCGGGGCTGTTGATGAGGTGATTGAAAGTTATGTCGCGCATGGAAAGGTTCTTGATCAGAGGGATCATATCCTGATCCAGAAAATGTTGACCGATGTTGAAGTCAGTGGTGTCTTGTTTACACAAGACATCAAAACCGGCGCTCCCTATTTCGTAATAAATTATGATGATATTACCGGGCGAACGGACACTGTTACAGCTGGTGGGGAATATTCCAACCGGACGCTATATGTTCATCGAGGTGCAATAGAAGCTGTCAAATCCGAGAGATTTCACAATCTAATATCAGCAGCCTCCGAGATAGAAAAAGTCATCAACTCAACGGCGTTGGATATAGAGTTCGGAATCGACTCTGGCAGTTGCATACATATTCTTCAGGTTCGCCGTATTACAACTGAACCGAATTGGAATCGAAGTATCACGGTCCGGATTGACGATGCAGTAAAACAAATCCAGAATTTTGTGGCCAAGCGTTTTTTGCCTATGTCGGCTGTCCTGGGCAAGCGATCTGTGTTCGGGCAGATGCCGGACTGGAACCCGGCCGAAATGATTGGCCGGGCTCCACGCCCACTGGCAATGTCACTTTATCGTCACCTCATTACCGATGAAGCCTGGCGCGTCGCGAGGGCGAAAATGAACTATGCCGAACCCGTTGGCCTGCCTTTAATGGTGTCACTGGGCGGGCAACCCTATATCGACGTCAGGCTGAGTTTTCATTCGCTCCTGCCTGCAAACTTGTTACCGGAAATTGGCGAAAAGCTGGTCAATACCTGGTTGAATCACTTGGCAAGATCACCTCAGTTGCACGACAAAATTGAGTTCGAAGTCGCAATCACTGGTTACGCCCTGGATTTTGACGCCAATGCCCAAAGTCTTCTGGGAGGAGCTTTGAATGATGCGGAGCTGAGTGAATTCAAGGAAGCGCTTCGCAATCTGACCAATGAATTGCTGGTTGGAAATGTGACACCAATCAGCGAGGAATTGGGAAAAATCGAGTCTCTGGCCCACCGACGCCGTAAGTTTCAGAAGAATAATGGCAACGTCGATGTCGCGACGGTAGCAAGTTTGCTGGAAGATTGTCGAAATTTAGGGACTATTCCATTTTCCGTACTGGCCCGGCATGCCTTCATCGCCAGGTCACTTCTTCACTCGCTGGTGAGCACGGGTCTCCTTATGCCGGAGGAGGCGGACAGTTTTTTCCGCTCGATCAGAACGATTGCCAGTGAGTTTTCTGCTGATTCGCGACTGTTGGCTGAAGCAAAGTTGTCACGCGATTTATTCTTTGGCAAATATGGTCATTTGCGACCGGGAACATACGATATCTTATCCTTGAGATATGATCAAAGGGATGATCTGTTTGATGAAAACAAGTCTCTTAAACCAACGGAAGATCATTCCGGGTTTAACTTGAAAAGCAACCGGACTTCAGCGATAGACAATGCTCTGGCAGCCCATCAACTTGACCTGACTTGTGACCAGCTGTTCGAGTATATTCGTAAGGCAACAGCGGCGAGGGAATACGCCAAATTTATTTTCTCTCACAACATCAGCGATGCATTGGAAGCAATTACAATATGGGGTCAGCAAAATGGGTTGAGCCGAGACGAACTTTCCTATTTGAAGATTGATGACATTCTTGAAACGTTGGTAATTGTAAATGAACAGGATATGGAACGGCAGTTGCGAGACCTGTCGGATGCAGGTCGCCTATCGCATGAGACAGCGCAGGCATTACGGCTGCCACAGGTTCTTTTTGATATAGAGGGTGTGCATGTTGTCCCGTTCCAGATCAGCGAACCAAATTTTGTCACAAGCAAGGCTGTAACTGGTAGAACAGTTCATTTGGGGCAGCATGAAATTGTCTCGAAAAACCTTTCAAATGCTATTGTCATGATTGAAAATGCGGATCCAGGGTTTGACTGGATTTTTTCTCATGACATCCTGGGGCTGGTAACAAAATATGGCGGCGTGAACTCTCATATGGCCATTCGATGCGCGGAGTTTGGGATCGCAGCAGCAATCGGCTGTGGCGAGCAAATTTTTGAACGCCTGAAATTATCATCATCGGTCGAACTCAATTGTGCGGAAAATCATATCCGCCCGTCAGAGGACTAAATGGCGATCCAACGAGTTGCCATAAGCCAGAGAACGACAAATAGCGAGAGCTATCATGAGTCGAGGGATGCACTGGCCCATGACTGGCATGACTGGGCAGCTGTTTCTTTGCCGGACGCAGCAATTTTTGCGGTTCCCAATTCTCCTGGAGACGTCGACCGATGGTGGCGTTTGTGCAAACCGGAGTTGCTTGTCTTGTCTGGTGGGAATGACTGGGGAGAAAGTTCACAACGAGACCAGACAGAGGCAAATTT
>JABJOR010000492.1 GCA_018664265.1 Rhodospirillales bacterium | reverse complement strand
CTCTACTCGCAAACTTGCCAACCCAGGGAATGATCAATCCACCAGTGAGTGAACAGGAGGTCGGCGGATTATTTTACTACATTTCGCAAGGCATCCACCTGGAATTATTCCCGCCGATTATTTTTCTTGGTGTCGGAGCGCTAACTGACTTCGGGCCATTAATAGCCAATCCGCGCACCCTGCTTTTAGGGGCGGCGGCACAGTTTGGAGTCTTTGCTACATATCTCGGAGCAAGTGCTCTGGGCTTCTCGCCGGAACAAGCCGCCGCTATTGGCATCATCGGTGGTGCTGATGGTCCAACCTCAATATTTCTCTCTAACAAACTCGCACCTGAACTTCTAGCGCCCATTGCTGTGGCTGCTTACAGTTACATGGCATTGGTGCCGCTATTGCAGCCACCGATTATGCGCGCCCTGACCACAGAAAAGGAACGGCGCATTCGAATGCGTTCGTTACGCCAGGTCTCTCGGCTTGAAAAATTGATCTTCGCCGTCGTCGTATGCGTCATTTGCATCCTTTTGGTGCCCGCTGCCTCAGCGTTGATCGGTATGTTGATGTTGGGTAATTTCCTGCGCGAGTGCATGGTGGCAGAGCGCCTTAGCAAGGCGGCACAGAACGAAGTCATTAATGTTGTGACAATATTTCTCGGCACCAGCGTCGGTATTACAATGACTGGTGAGCGTTTTCTTACACCAGAAACTCTGAAGATTCTCGGCCTCGGCATCATAGCCTTTAGCATTGCCACGGCATCAGGAATACTGATGGCCAAAGTCATGAATCTAGTGAGCAAAAACCCGATAAACCCCCTGATCGGCTCGGCTGGAGTATCAGCCGTGCCAATGGCGGCCAGGGTTTCGCAGGTAGAGGGTGCACGGGCAGATCCATCAAATTTCCTGCTCATGCATGCCATGGGGCCAAACGTGGCCGGGGTTATTGGAACGGCAGTGGTCGCCGGTTATTTCATAGCCCGGCTGGGCGGGTAAAAGTGTATATTAATAAACTGGAGGAGGGATGATTGAAATTGATCTATATTAATGTAGGCTTGGCTATAGAGGCTATACTTTAGGGGAACAAACGAAAGTAAGAAAAATGAGCAATGGGGGTAATGGCTCCAAAGCCATGAAACATCGCATCCAAAATCAAATTTTGAAAGAAATCTGCACCAGCTTTAACAACGACAAACATCGAATGATGGATATTTTGTTGGAAACCCAGCGTCGGTTTCGGTGTATCAATACCCATTCCATGGAAACCATTGCCTCTATTGTCGGATGTACCCGCGTCGAGGTTGAAGGCGTCGTTAGTTTCTATACGTTCTTCTCTGACGTACCCAAAGGTGAGATTACCATTCATCTCTGTGATGATATAATCGATCATCATTCCGGTATGTCCAAAGTTGCCAGAGCATTGGAAAAAGAACTTGGAATTTCCTTCGGTCAAACCTCGACGGATGGTCGGTTTTCTATCGATTATACACCCTGTATCGGCATGAGCGATCAAGCTCCGGCGGCGATGATTAACGATATCATCCTGACGAACCTGACCCCGGAAAACATTCGTTATTATATTCAATCCCTAAAGTCAGGCTCATCACCAGAAGATTTAACGGCTGATCTCGGTGATGGTAATAATGCCAATGACTTTGTTCGTTCCATGGTTAGTAATAATATCCAAACAAGCGGAGAGGTCCTGCTGTGCGACACGGATGATAGTAAAGGATTGTCACGTGCTCTTGCCATGGGCCCTGTGGCTGTCATTGATCAGGTGCTATCCTCCGGACTTCGTGGATGTGGAGGTGCCGGTTTTCCAACGGGCCGTAAATGGAGCTTTGCTGCGGCAACCAAAGACAGTGAACGTTACGTCTTCTGTAACGCCGATGAAGGCGAACCGGGGACTTTCAAGGATCGTGTACTTCTCACCGAACGTCCGAACTTGCTCATTGAAGGTATGACCATTGCCGCTTACGCCACTGGCAGTGAAAACGGTCTGATCTACTTGCGCGGTGAATATGTCTACCTCAAAAGCTGGCTGGAACACGTGCTTGAGGATCATCGCGAAAAAGGTTTACTCGGCAAAAACATTTCAGGCCAGGAGGGCTTCAATTTTGACGTCCGCATCCAGCTTGGAGCCGGGGCCTATATTTGTGGCGAAGAGAGCGCATTGATCAGCTCATGTGAAGGGTTGCCGGGCGAGCCCAAATCCCGCCCACCATTTCCGGTTCAAGCTGGATACCTTGGTCATCCCACAATCGTAAACAACGTTGAGACCTATGCTAATATCCCAGCCATCATCCGTAATGGAGCTGATTGGTTTAAAGGCATCGGAACAGATGGTTGTTCGGGCACCAAGGTATTTGCCCTTGCAGGTAAGATTGATAAGGTCGGTTTGGTTGAGGTTCCCATGGGCACCTCACTACGCGATATTATCTTCGGCCTTGGTAAGGGATGTGCCGATG
>JABJOR010000491.1 GCA_018664265.1 Rhodospirillales bacterium | reverse complement strand
TCTTCCAGTCGGGTAATAACGCTCAGGGACTGGGCATTGTGATCAAACCCGCCAAAAGGTGCCATGGTTTCTTTCAAAGCATCCTCGCCTGCATGGCCAAAGGGCGGATGACCAAGGTCATGGGCCAGCGCCAAAACCTCCCCTAGGTCCTCGTTCAAGCGAAGGTGTCGGCAGATTGACCGGGCAATCTGCGAGACCTCCAGAGAGTGTGTTAAACGGGTGCGAAAATTATCCCCTTCGTGATTGACGAATACCTGGGTTTTGTATTCCAGACGTCGAAAGGCTTCGGAATGAACGATGCGATCCTTGTCGCGCTGGAAACAAGACCGGGTCGCACTTAAGGGTTCATCAAACAACCGACCACGCGATGTGGCTGGATCGCAGGCGTAGGATGCTAATGGTACCGGGGGTGAACTCTGTGTCATGTGTTGAACCTACTCGCACATCTGCTGTGGTGCAATAACGCGGTTATCAAGTTTGGAGGGATTAAACTTTAAATTAGAGCAGCGCACGATTTCATTAATTAATTCTCAATCAGTATATCAGATAATAGGTGCTTGTTTTTATTCGAACTTGATGAATTGAAAGGCTACAAAATGAAGCCGGTAATTATTGGATTATCAATTTTCCTAACGGGGGCTGTTCTCGTTTCTGCTGCAATTTTGATGACGCAGCAGATTTATTGATCTGATATACGAAGTCATTAAACACCCGGAGAATAACGATATTAAAAGTTATCGTTTAATTACCAGACCCTGACCTGTTGGCAATTCGGCTACAGAAATACCTCGTTCAGAAAAGAAGACATCGACTTTAAGTTTTATCTCCTCATAAGCCATCCATCCATAATCATCAAAAAGAACCATTCCGCCAGGGCACATTTTGTCCCAGAAGAAATCAAGAGCGCTCAATTCTGCATCACCGTTATTCATATCCAGATGCAAAAAAGAAACTTGATCCGGATGGTTGTCTTGTAATGATTCAGGAACATGTCCTGCGATTACGTGAGTGTTTTTATAAGCAGAAAATTTTTCAATGACTTGTTCTTTTAATCCTTCAACAAGCCCCGGCAGATCATGTCCCGTTCCTTCCGTATCGGAAGTTTCAAACAAGTCATATAGATAAAATGGCTTGTTCGCACCACATAGAACATAATCTGTTATTATACCTGATGTGTTTCCTTTGTAGACACCACATTCAACAAATGCTCCTGGCAAAGGCAGGCAACTTTTAGCAACCCAGCAAACAATATGGGTGCGCCAAATAATTGTATATTCTAATCCTTCGTCCATATTGTTTTCGATGGCTTTGAGAAAAAACTCATCATCAAGGAAGCCAAGATTTCTAGTTATTGTAATGAGATTATCAGAGGCAAAAATATATTTTCCAAACATGCTTTTTAAAATATGGATAACGCCATCGAATATTTCCAAGTCGCTTTTATGGCCTGTATCGAACCAAAATCTGCCAACATGTGGTTTTTCAATTTTACTCATGACTTTCCTCTGCACAAAAAAAGAATTAAGTAAGACTAGAATTTTTTGGTTTAAATTAGCTTAATCTATAAGGATAGCTGAAAAATAGAATCACCCTGTAATCATAGGTTTTTTACTGATTCCCCTCTAGCAAAATAGAGAAGCCAAAACGTAGGGGGAATTGCATCAAGCAATATTTTTCACCATACCTGTGCCACATCATCGATGATCATCTGAACACTGGTGCGCCCTTGCCATGTATTGGTGCGCAGTTTACCTGCGATATGAAGCGGGGCATCATTATGGTTTAACAGTGCGTGGCCCAATCCGGTTTCCACGCAGCGAAAAGCAATAGCATCCAGGCGGCTGCCGGAACCATCATCAATTGAACATTTAACGTGATCAGTCCCCACAACTTTTACAAAGCCCAGCCTGGCATTGGCAATGGCAAAGCGTGGCTCGGCATTGCCTGCACCGTAAGGGGCAACCTGTTCCAAAGCGTTCAGCAATTCCATGTTTGCACCACCAGTGGTAACGGCGCCGTCAATTATCATAGTTGGCTCAATACTTTTTTCTGCAATCTGGGCACTGATGCGTTCTTCCATAAAGGCCGTAAAGTCTTGTAAGTTTTTGGTTTCCAGACTGAACCCGGCCGCCATTGTATGGCCGCCACCCTTGGTCAAATGGCCGCTTTGCCGGGCGGCGATGACGGCTTCACCAAGATCGACACCTGTGAAAGAACGCCCACTTCCTGTTCCTGTGCCTTCATTATTCAGGCCAATAACACAGGCCGGGCGATTGTAACGTTCCTTCAGGCGGCTTGCTACAATGCCTATAACACCTGGATGCCACCCCTCCCCGCTGGCAATGATGCACGCCGCACTGGCATGATCCGTGTTTTCAACCTGCTCAATGGCTGCGCTAAGGATATCAGCTTCCAGAGTTTGGCGTTCCCGGTTTAATTCATTCAGATGTTCGGCAATTTCTCTGGCAACTGCAGGATCACTGGTTGATAGCAGGCGCACCCCAAGGTCGGATTTTCCCACCCTGCCTCCGGCATTGACGCGGGGGCCGAAAACAAAGCCTGCATGGTAGGTTCCTGGCGCTTCATCCACCCCGGCCACATCACCCAGTGCATTGATACCGGGGTTAAGTCTCTGTCCCATAACCTTCAGGCCCTGATGAACAAAGGCTCTATTTATGCCTGTCAGGGGAACCACATCACAGACTGTGCCAAGAGCCACTATATCGAGCAGGTTCTTCAAGTTTGGCTCACGACGCTCATTACTGAACCAGCCATCGTCGCGCAGCACCCTGTTCAGGGCCACACACACTAAAAAGGAAAGCCCTACAGCGGCGAGTTGGGTGAGCTGATCTGATTTTTCATCAAGTCGCTTGGGATTTACAACAGCTACCGCTTTTGGCAGTGAAACTTCAGCAGCGTGGTGATCAATGACAATCAGTTCAAGGCCTGCATCCGAGGCAGCCTGTAATGGCTCAAAGGATGTGGTGCCGCAATCAACTGTGATAACGAGAGACGTTCCTTCGTTGTGTAATTTTAGCAATGCGTCTGTATTTGGGCCGTAACCTTCTTTCAGGCGATCCGGAATGTAATATCCGGCCTTTGTACATCCGGCAGATTTCAGATAACGCAGCATCAATGCCGAAGACGTGGCTCCGTCTACATCATAATCACCAAAGACGGCAATTTTTTCATCCGCGAGGATGGCATCTGCAATGCGTCTGGCGGCTTTATCCATATCAAGAAAGCTGCTTGGGTCCGGCATGGCCTCGCGCAAAGTTGGATTGAGAAAATGTTCAGCGGCTTCCAAAGATATGTTACGCGCAGCCATGGTGCGCCCAACAATTTCCGGTAACTGAAGGCGTTGAGAAATAGCCAGAGCTGTTCGTTCGTCGCCTTCACGCAATATCCATTTGCGACCTCCAGCTGAAGACTTGACGTCGAGGAAGGCTTCCTCATTATTTTTGTTTGGTGGTGATGTGTCTCGAGTGCTCATTCTGACAGGATAGTATCAGCTTTGTGACACGATTGAATAAACCGCCGGGTTTGTGAGTGCGAACGCAAAACCATGGAATGGGTTACGGCGCCCTCAACACTACGATTGATGCCTTCGAGAATAGGGCCTGTGGTAATCCCAGTTGCGGCAAATGTTACGTCGCTTTTGACCATGTCACTAACGGTCAGTCGCTCATCGGGATTTTCCAGTTTTGATGCGGCAAGAATCTTGCGATCTGTATCATTGCGGACAATCAGCCGAGCCTGCATCTGTCCGCCCAAAGCGCGTAATGCAGCGGCGGCCAAAACACCTTGTGCTGCCAGTCCGGAGCCCATGAAAATATCAACGCCTGCATCAGGCAGTGCGGAGGCTATAACACCGCTGACATCGCCATCAAGAATTAACTTAATTCTGGCACCAGACTCGCGCACGGCAGAAATAAGGTTGTTATGGCGAGGGCGGTCCAGCATACAGACAACAAGGTCATCCACTTTTAGCCCTTTTGCACCAGCAAGCGCGCTCAGGTTATCAGCAGGTGGCGCATCAATATCAATAATGTCATTTGGCAAATCCGGACCAATAGCAATTTTTTCCATGTAGAGAGCCGGAACTTCCAGCAATCCACCAGAGGCAGTCAGAGCCATGGCTGATACGGCATTATAACCGCCACGGGCAATAATCGAGGTGCCTTCAAGAGGCATCAGAGCAACATCATAAGTAATACCGCTTCCTGATCCAACTTTTTGACCAACATAAAGGTCTTCGGTGTCACCTTCCCGACCTTCACCGATACAGATGCGTCCATCGAAATCAAGCATATCGAGGGCAGATTGCATAGCATTGACAGCGGCACGATCCGCAGCCTCTTCATCGCCCTGCCCCATATGGCGGTGGGCTGCGAGTGCTGCTGATTCCGTTACTCTGACGGCTTCTAAAGCAAGATAGCGGTCCATTGTCTACTCATATGTTGTTTTTGTTACCGACAGGATGACAGGAAATCAGCCGTGCAGCAATTCAATACGGATCATATGAGGATCACCATCCACACTGTCCAGAGCAGAAATTTCCTTGATGGCAGCCTTCATATCGGCTTCACGGGTTTCATGCAGAACCATGACCAATGGAACAGGCTCACCTGGTGCACGACCACGCTGCAAAACGGATTCCATGGATACATCGTGGTTTTGCAAGATGGTGGCTATTTCGGCAAACACACCGGAACGATCCACAACCATTAGCCTGACATAATATTCCCCGTGATGTTCGTCCATATGAACCGTTGGAATTGCATCCAGTTTATCACAAGGAACGCCAAATAATGGAACAATGTTATCACGGGCAATATCCATGATATCCGCCATGACCGCAGAAGCTGTTGGGCCGGCACCAGCGCCGGGGCCTGCATGGACAATGGTTGATGCAAAGTCACATTCGACTTCCACAGCATTTATGGCGTATTCAATGTTGGCAATTGCGCTGGCTACAGGAACCATACAGGGATGGACGCGCTGCTCTATACCGTTTTCTGTTCGTTGGGCAATGCCCAGCAATTTGATGCGGTAACCGAGTTCATCGGCAAACTGAACATCCATCAGTGATACTTCGCGAATACCTTCAATATAGACATCATCAAAATTGATTTGTGCACCAAATGCCAGACTGGCAAGGATCGAAAGCTTGTGTGCTGCGTCTACACCATCAATATCAAAGCTTGGGTCGACTTCGGCGTAACCCAGATCTTGTGCATCCTTCAGGACGCTTTCAAAGTCCAGGCTTTCATTGCGCATGCGCGTCATGATGTAGTTGGAGGTACCGTTCAGGATACCGGAAATACGGCTGACACTGTTACCTGCAAGGCCTTCACGCAAAGATTTAATGATGGGAATGCCACCAGCAACAGCCGCCTCGAAAAGCACGGATACGTTGTTTTCTTCCGCTATACGGGCCATCTCCATGCCGTGGTGAGCGACCAGCGCCTTGTTGGCAGTGACAACGCTACGCCCAGCCTTGAGTGCGTTCATGCAAGTATCAAGCGCGATCCCTTCAGAACCACCGATCATTTCCACGATGATGTCTGCATCGGCTTCAACCGCAAGCTTGGCTGCATCATCATACCATTCAAGTCCACTGAGATCGATGCCACGATCCTTGGTGCGGTCACGAGCCGAAACGGCTGTGATGCGAAGTTCGCGGCCACAACGCGCAGTGATGGCATCAGCATTGGCATTCAGCAATGTAATTAGACCCGCACCAACGGTGCCAAGACCAGCAATAGCAATTTTAAGCGGTTCACTCATGTTTCGTCCGTATTCTCAGTTCGTTTGGCAAAATTTTCAGAAGGAAACGAATACCCTACTGGCAGGGGTTATGGCAAACGGGATGTTCATGAATGTAGAAATAGGGAAAAGATATTTATGAGGCTTCTGTCTTTGCATCAACTTCCGATAAAGATTTCAGCACGACGATTACCGGCTTCACCTGTGGGCATGACTTCATAATACAGTGGTTGGCTATCGGAAACAGCGCCAATCATAATGCTGCCTTTTTGTGCACCGAGACGAACCATTTCATTGGCAATGGTATCTGCACGGTCAACGGACACTTTATAATTCACCATCTTATGCGTTACGGGTTCCATAGACCGTGTCCGGCTGCTGGCATGGCCAATAATCTGGATCACACCGCCATTTTGTTTTTGCAGGGCAATCACCTGTCTCAGAACCTTGCGGTCTTGAGCATCAAGCCGGGATGAACCGTTGGTGAAATGAACAGTGGCAACTTTTGCAGCATTTGAAGATAGCATAAGCTGACCATTTTTCATGGCTATTTGCATAAAGCCTGCATCGCTGCGGGCAGCCGTCGTCTGTGCACCAGTATATTGACTATTA
>JABJOR010000490.1 GCA_018664265.1 Rhodospirillales bacterium | reverse complement strand
GGGCTCGCGCGCAACCATTGCCGACATTCTGGCCGATGATGGCCTGAAAACCGACGCACCTGCGCTATACGCCGCCGCAGACATCTTCGCCGGGACCATGGTCCGCACAGCCGCCACCATCGGCGGCAATGTATGTTGTGGATCACCGTCTGCCGATACAGTGCCAGCCCTGTTAACGCTGGGCGCAGAGGTAACATTGGCAAGCAGTTCAGGCACACGCACCATTGCGCTGGATGAGTTTTATCTGGACTACAAAAAAACAGCCATGCGCCAGGACGAATTGATGGTCTCAATCTCGTGGGATATTCCGGCGAGCAACAGCGCTAACCTGTTTTACAAACTGGCCCGTCGTAAAGGCGATGCCATAACCGTTACCGGGGTGGCTGTGATGATCGAGGCCGATGGCGGCACGTGCAAGACAGCGCGCATCGCGCTTGGTTCTGTCGGCCCAACCATTTTCCGGGCCACAGACGCTGAAAATCTTCTGGTCGGGAAATCGCTGGATGCAGGTACCATCGAGCAGGCCGCAAAGGCCGCCGCCTATGCTTGTTCCCCCATCGATGATATCCGCGCCAAGGCCGGATACAGATTACAGACAGCCCAGTCGTTAACCCGACGTTTGGTAAGCCAAGCCTGGAAACAGGTTGCCTGAGCAAACCATATAAAAGGAATAGTTTTATGAGTAACGAAAAAATTATCAACCTCACGGTCAATGGCGCATCGGTTCAATTTATTGCCCCGTCCCACCGCACATTGCTGGAAGCCCTGCGCCATGAAGGTTTTGTAGAAATCAAATGCGGTTGTGAAAAAGGCGACTGTGGTGCATGCGCGGTGTTGATGGACGGTGAGCCCATTGATAGCTGCCTGACCCTGGCCTGGCATGCCGACGGACATGAAGTTGTCACGATCAAAGGCCTTGGCGATAAAGGCAATGCCGATCCGCTGCAAAAAGCTTTCATTGATACCGGCGCGTCCCAGTGCGGGTATTGCACACCGGGCATGATCATTGCAGCAAAGGCCTTATTAAAAGAAAACCCGGACCCGAGCCTTGATGATATCAAGCGAGGGCTCAGCGGCAATCTTTGCCGTTGCACCGGCTACACCCGTATCTTTGAAGCCGTAGAAGTTGCCGCCGCAGAAATGCGTGGCGAAACACAAGAGGGAGAAGCCGCATGAGCACCCCTGATCTGACAACCCCCAACGCCATCGCAAATGTAAACCTGCGACAGGTCGGCAAGGCTAAGCCGCGCAACGATGCACCGACAAAAGTTTACGGCAAGGCCGTATACGCCGGGGACTTTTATATGGAGAACATGCTGTTCGCCAAGGTCCTGCATTCTGATCGGGCAAGCGCCAACATTCGTGGCATCGACACCTCTGCTGCCAAAGCCCTATCCGGCGTTCACTGTGTGCTGACCGCCGAAGACCTCGGCGATCTCAACAGAGTTATGACTGATCTACCGGGTCAGGCTGGTGGTGGCACCAAGAACACCAAGCAGCCTATTCTCGCCGATGATTGCGTGCGTTTTTGTGGAGAGCCTCTCGCCCTTGTCGCCGCAGAAAGTTACGAGATAGCCCAGAGCGCACTGGATCTGATCGTTGTTGACTGGGAAGACACCGAAGGTGTTTACGACAAGTTTGAATCCCAAAAGCCCGGCGCGTTCAATGTGTACGGTGATGACAATATTGTTGCCGCCTATAAAATCCGCAAAGGTGATATCGACAAAGGCTTCGAAGACGCCGACTACATTCTGGAAAATACCTTTTCCTCGCAATATCAGGAACAGGCATTTTTGGAACCTGAAGCGGCTGTGGCCTGGGTGGATGAGCACGAAGTTCTCAACATCCGTTCCAGCACCCAGGTGGTCGAGCATTTCCGCGCGGTTGCCGATGCATTGGGATTACCGCACAACAAAGTTCATCTGACGGCGCCTTATGTCGGTGGCGGCTTTGGTGGTAAAGAAGTTATGACCATCGAGGTCTGGCTTGCCTTGCTCGCCATGGAAACAAAACGTCCAGTGAAGCTGATTCAAACTCGCGAGAATTCCTTTATCTCTCACGGGCCGCGTCATCCGTTTACCTTCACCCATAAAACCGGCGTTACCAAAGATGGCAAAATCACCGCCATGAAAATCAAGGTCACATCAGATGCAGGGGCGTATGCAAAACTGAGCCCTTACATCCTGCTCTATGCGACCGTTGGTGCAACTGGACCTTACCGAGTTGATAATCTTTGGATCGACAGCACGTCAGCTGCCACCAATAACATTCCAACCTGTGCCTACCGCGGATTTGGCACCATGCAGGCCAACACAGCGTGTGAAGCCCAGATGGAAGAAATTGCCAATCTGATCGGCATGGACTCGCTTGACCTGCGCCGCCAAAACTTTATTCAGACCGGTGATCCAAACACCACAGGACAAATTATTCGCAGCGCTGTGTGGTCTGATAAATGTGCCACACAAGCCAAAGCAGCCCTTGGCGATAAAGAAGATAACACCGACCACCTTGCCTATGGTCACGGCATTGCCTGTTACCAGCAAAGCTATGGTCGTATCCGCTGGATGAAGGATACATCCGAGTCCTGGGTTGGTATGGAAATGGATGGCACGGTCATTGTGCGTTGCGCAGTTACCGACATTGGTGCCGGACAAATGTCAGCTCTCGCCCAGATCGCCGGAGAAGTTCTCGGCGTTCCCATGAGTGAGGTCACCGTTTACTTCGGTGATGGTCACGTCAATCCACTGGCTGGAACATCAACCGCCAGTCGTGCATTGTACATGAGCGGCAAGGCAACCGAGCTGGCCTCGGTCGCGGTGCGTGAAAACGTTCTGACATGCATGGCAAAACATTTTGATGTTTCAGTAGGCGAACTTGATCTGGCTGACGGCAGGGTCTTTGTTCTGGATAATCCGGAACGCGGTATGACCGTTAAAGAAATGATCAAGCTGTGTGCTGCCGAAGGGGTCCACCGTCATAACCTGGCGATTTACCGTGCACCGCCAAGCGAAGGTCTTGATCCGGAAACCGGGCAAGGCGAGGTCTTCCCGGACTTCACCTATGGTGCGCACGCTGCCAAAGTGTCCGTCGATGTTGATACCGGCGAAGTCACCGTGATCAAAAGCGTCGGTGCCCATGACGTGGGACAATCCATCAACCTGCGCGCTGTGGAAGGCCAGATCGAAGGCTCTGCACTCATGGGACAAGGCTTCGCGCTCAGCGAAGAGTTGATCCTGGAGAAAGGCGTTCTCAAGAATGGCTCGTTCAGCGAATACCTGATCCCGACATCCGAAGACGTTCCCGAGATTGAATGCATCGTTCTTGAATCTCGCAGTGGCCTTGGACCGTTCGGATCAAAAGGTATCGGCGAGCCGGTTTTCTCTCCGGTTGCAGCGTCCATCGTCAACGCGGTTGCCGACGCCATTGGCACCCGTATTTTCCATCTGCCGCTAACACCGGAAAAAGTGCTTGCTGCCATTAACGAAAAAAAGATGAAGCAGGCTGCTGAATAAGAAGAATTTGAACACCGGGCGTACTGTTATAAAGTATGCCCGGTGGTTCAAATAAACAGGGGTAAACCATGAGCAAAGAATTACCGGGCCACGCCCGTATCGTTATTGTGGGCGGGGGCGTTGTGGGAAGCTCCATTGCTTATCAGCTCACCAAAGCTGGAGAGAAAGACGTCGTGCTGCTAGAGCGCGGCGTTTTGTCTTGTGGCACATCGTGGCATGCGGCAGGATTGATCATGCAGCTGCGTGGTGGTCACGCCACCACGGACGTCGCCAAATACAACGCAGAATTCTATCCGGAGCTGGAACGCGATACCGGCATGGCGACGGGCTTCAAGCAAAACGGAACCCTCGCCATCGGGCGCAACATGGACCGCGTGCATGAGATGAAACGCCGGGCTAGTCTCGCTAAAAGTTTCAACATCGAAGCCCACGTGATCTCAACCAGTGAAGTCAAAGATATGTACCCGGCGCTGGACGAAAACCAGGTGGCAGGAGGCGTGTTCATCCCTGGTGACGGGCAACTCTCTCCCGTTGACACCATCAACGCATTAATCGGTGGCGCGAAAAAACGTGGCTGTCGTGTGTTCGAGAGAACCCCCGTAGATACCATGAAGCGCCTGCCCTCCGGTGAGTACCAGCTTGATACTGCAAACGGCGAGACCATCACGTGCGAGAAGCTGGTTCTGGCCTGTGGTCTGTGGACGCGCGATTTCGCCGCCCAACTTGGCGCGCGTGTACCATTGCATGCTTGCGAGCACATGTACGTTGTCACCGAGGACATGGATTTTGTCGTACCCACATTACCTGTGTTACGCGACACCGACGGCTATACCTATATGAAGGAAGAAGCCGGGAAATTATTGATCGGATCGTTCGAGCCTCGCGGCAAACCTTTACCTCAGGAAAATCTGCCATCGGAACAACAGTTCATCGAAATGCAGGAAGACTGGGATCATTTTGAGCTACCCTATACCAAGGCCATGGAGATGGTGCCAGAGCTTGGACATATCGGCATTCATAAATTCATGAACGGGCCGGAAAGTTTTACGCCCGATGATCTGCCGTGTCTTGGCGAAGCACCGGGTCTGCGTAATTGTTATATTGCTGCCGGATTGAATTCCGAAGGTTTCGAGATCAGCCCCGGCATTTCCCGCGCCCTGTCGCACTGGATACTCAATGGCGAGCCGGACATGGACTTGCTGGATTATGACGTGGCCCGCTTCCATCCGTTCCAAATTAACAAAAAATATCTGTATGACAGGTGCTCGGAATCTCTCGGTGGAATTTTCGAGATGCCATGGCCGAACAAGGAACATGAAACATCCCGCCCGGTTCGCAAGAGCCACCTGCACGACAGACTGGCAGCATCCGGAGCCTGCTTTGGTGAAACCGTTGGTTGGGAACGCCCCATGTGGTTTGCGCCAAAAGGCGTCGAGCCCAAAAACGATTATTCGTTCTTTAAGCCCAACTGGTATGAACATACCGCCGCCGAGTGTCGCGCAGCGCGCGAAGGCGTTGTTATTATGGATATCAGCTCCTTCGGGAAGACCATGGTACAGGGTCGCGATGCCTGTGAATTTTTGCAATGGATGTGCGTCAGCAACATTGATGTTCCTGTAGGAAAACTGATCTATACCCATATGCTGAACAGCATGGGCGGTATCGAGGTTGATATCACCATCGATCGGCGCGCCAGTGATTGCTATATTATTTATTCATCGGCAGGTGTTCATCAACGCGATATGAACTGGATGGCCATGCACATCAAGCCGGACCAGCATGTGACGCTGACCGATATTACGGCTGGCTATGCGTGCCTCAACATTCAGGGACCAAAATCCCGCGAGCTGCTGCAATCCATCACCAGTGCCGACATGTCCAATGAAGCCTTCCCGTTTTTGACGGCGCAGGAAATTGACATGGGCTACGCCCGTGTGCTCGCCAAGCGCCAGACCTTTATTGGTGAGCTTGGCTACGAGCTACAAGTCTCAAGTGAGTTCGTGCAAGACATCTACGACATCATCATGGAAGCTGGAAAGCCGTTTGGCCTCGTTCAGGCTGGCTACCACGCGCTGGAACACCTCAGGTGTGAACGCGCCTACCGCGAGTACGTGCTCGACATGGCCCCCGATGATACACCGTTCGAAGCTGGCCTCGGGTTCATTGTGAAAATGGACAAACCCGGCGGGTTTTACGGCCGTGAGGCTTTGGTACCACAACACAAACAAGTCTTGAGCCGTAAAATGGTCAACTTCAAGCTGGTTGATCCGGAACCCGTTCTGTTTCATGACGAATTAATCCGCATGAACGGTAAAATCGTCGGATATCTTAGCTCTGGTGCCTATGGATTTAATCTGGGTAGCTCCGTTGGTATGGGATATGTACGTCACCCCGAAGGGGTAACGACAGAGCTGATAAATAATGCCACATTCGAGATCGAAATTGCCTGCGAGACCTTTGCAGCCGAAGCCTCGTTCAAACCTTTTTATGACCCCGCCGGGGTCCGCGTTAAAATGTAAGGATTATTACAATGTCAAATAACTGGGACGCACCAAGCGAACTTCCGAATAAACTTTATATTGGCGGCAAATGGGTTGCACCGAGCAGCGGAGAATATGAGCCAACCGTCGACCCTGCAACCGGCAAGGAATTTGCCAGCATTGCGCTTGGCAATGAGGCCGACGTTCTGCACGCCATTGAAAATTCCAAAAGTGCGCTGAAGGAATTTCGAAAAGTTCTTCCGGCTGAGCGTGGTCGTATTCTGACCCGTGCCGCCGCCATAATTCGTCGCGACAAAGATTTGCTGGCGCGTGTTGAAACCCTTGATAGTGGAAAACCCCTGCGCGAAGCTTACGGTGATGTTGAAACCGCCGCCGGATATTTCGAATACTACGCTGGCATGGCGGACAAGCTGCAAGGTGACAGCATTCCGCTCGGGCCGGACTTCATGTCCTTTACCTTGCATGAGCCCGTCGGTGTGACCGCCCACATTATTCCCTGGAACTTCCCGCTTGTAACCACAGTTCGTGGCGCGGCCCCTGCTTTGGCTGCCGGGTGTACCTGTATTATCAAACCCGCCCTTATCACGTCTCTGACCGCTTTGATGCTGGGCAATATCCTGAAAGAAGCTGGTCTTCCCGACGGGGTTTATAATGTCATTACCGGGAAGGGCTCAGCCGTTGGCGGGACGCTAACCAGTCACCCTGACATTGCCCATGTAACCTTCACCGGGTCGGTGTCCACAGGCCAGACCGTTATGCGCGCAGCTGCCGATTCAATTGCATCCACCACCATGGAGCTGGGCGGCAAGTCCCCCGTCGTGGTGTTGGAAGATGCCGACATCGACGCTGCCGTGGAAGGCACCATGAAGGCTATCTTCATGAACGCCGGACAGGTCTGCTCAAGCGGTTCGCGTCTGGTTATTGAACGCTCCGTCCATGCCCAGATGATGGAAAAACTTGTTGCCAAAGCCAGCGCCCTTAAGATGGGCCATGGTCTTGATGACGCCGATCTGGGGCCACTGGTTTCCAGCGCCCAGCTTAACAGTGTGTCTGCCTTTGTTGAAGACGCCCGTGCGCGTGGATGTTCCATTGCCACAGGCGGCAATCGCAGCAACCCGGCAGGCATGGAGAAAGGCTTCTTCATGGAACCCACAATCATTGATGATCTACAGCGTTCGGACAAACTGGTGCAAGAAGAAATCTTCGGCCCGGTTCTCGCCGTTCAAATCGTTGATAACCCAGAAGACGCCATGGTTGCCGCTAATGACACGCCGTTTGGCCTGTGTGGCGGTATTTATACAAAGGACATCACCAAGGCCATGCATTTCGCCCGTGAAATGGAAGCCGGACAGATTTTCATCAACCAGTATTTTGCCGGGGGTATCGCGACACCGTTCGGCGGGGTGAAAAATTCCGGCTTTGGACGTGAAAAAGGGCTTGCGGCATTGTCCAGCTACTATCAGGTTAAGTGCATCACAACACGGATCTGATTTTAACCTGAAGGCAACTCCTATATGATGGTACGCGCCGAAGACATTCTGGAACAAGCTGCCCGCTGGTGCGCGGACGGACATATGGTTGCGCTTGCCACGGTCATTGAGACCTGGGGCTCATCACCACGCCCTGTGGGCAGTCAACTTGTTATCAGCAACACCCGTCAGTTTGCCGGATCGGTCTCTGGTGGGTGCATCGAAGGGGCAGTCGTCGGCGAGGCCATAAAGGTCATCGCCAGCGGCAAATCCACCACCTTGAAATTCAATGTCAGCGACGAAGAAGCCCTGAACATCGGCCTGACCTGTGGTGGCTCGGTCAGTGTCCTTATAAATCCTGTCGATCCCGATGGCATCTTGAAAGAGCTGGCACTAAATATTGCAAAGCGCACACCGTTAAGCATCATCACCAAGTTATCTTCTGGTGAACAAAGCCTAGCCAGCGCAGCAAACCATCCCGATACTTTATCAAACGAGTTGGTCCAAAGCGGGCTTGATGCCATAAACTCCCGTGTTAGTTCAATAAAAGATGATGCTGGCGAGCAATACTTTATCCATGCCTTCCCGCCTGCTCCACGTATCTTTGTGGTTGGTGCGGGGCATATCGCTCAGGCTTTGTGCCCTATGGCAAACATTGCCGGATTTGATGTCACCATCATTGACCCGCGCCCGGCCTTTATTACCGAACAACGGTTCCCGGG
>JABJOR010000489.1 GCA_018664265.1 Rhodospirillales bacterium | reverse complement strand
TCCTCAATTGCCTCGCCTGTCATAAGTGGCACAAGAGAGCGGCCATCAACGTGGTCTGCAAATTCTGGAATGCTAACGCCTTCTGGTGTTGCCAAATCAATCAGGGTTGGTAGCAGGTCAATTGCCCCGTGGTCGTAGCGATCCCAATAACTCTTGCGTGTTGCATAGGGATCATGGGGGTGGGTAAAGCTTGCCATCAACATAAATGGTCGTGCGTCATTACCACGGGCCAGATCATAAATCTTGCGAACAGCTTGATAGCCGACTTCATCATCAAATTCGAGCTGGTTCGTGGTTTCCGCAATGCCTGCTTGGGTAACGCTGGACAGATTGTGGCACCACCAATCCACACGTTGGTTTTCGGCTGTCCAGTCTGGTGTCCAACCAAAGTCTGCCGGGTAAATGTCCGTTGTCAGGCGCTCTTCAAAGCCATGCAATTGGTCCGGGCCGATAAAGTGCATTTTGCCCGACAGACATGTTTGATACCCCATGTCGCGCAGGTAATGGGCAAAGGTCGGAATGCGGGACGGAAATTCTGCAGCATTATCATAAGCTCCAATGCGTGAGGGAAGCTGCCCCGACATCATGGAAAATCGCGATGGTGCACATAACGGGCTGTTACAATAAGCGTTTTCAAACAATACGCCGTTTTCAGCCAATGCATCCATATAAGGCGTCTGAACGACAAGGTTCCCATAAGCCCCAACGGATTGCGCGTTAAGTTGATCGGCCATGACAATAACGATATTAGGCTGTTGAGGGTCGCTTTGCTCGTTCATCGTTCATCTCCCATATCAATTGTGTTCATGAATATCTATACGCGCCTGCCATAGATGGTCTCATTGACAATTGGGTCTCCAACCACGCCTGGCTTGTTTTCATAAAAAAACGTGCCCATGATTCTAAGTCTGTCGCTTTCCACCGGTGTTACCCGGTGGAGAGAATTGCATCCGCGGAAAATACAAAGAGCGCCCTCTTTACGCCCCACTGCGACCGCATCGTTTAGGTTGCCGAGAAGAGCGCTCGAAACTTGTTTATATCGTTGGTCTACATCAGTGCGTAAATTAGGGATCATTTCAAACTTACCGCCGCTTTCCGAAGCTTGTAGCATGAGTGTCATGGTGAACGCATTGTTGGAGTCAAAATGCCATGACGAATGATCGCCTCGCTTGAAACACAATGCATTGACCGGCCCGAGAGGGTCCTCGAATGCACAGACTCTGTCCTCAACGATACCAGAAACCAATTGCATCATGTTTTCCCAATAATAGATTGTCTTTAGAGGTGAAGATGCGGGCAGGAGGTCTGCGGCGAGTATCCGGTTACTACCTGCGTTCATAATATTCTTTGGATGATCATCAGGTAAAGATGGGTCTTTCTGGTGCTCGAGATAACAGTTGCGCAACGTTGTATTGTGATGCGCCGAATGGAGCATGTCCTGAATTTGTGTAACTGCCTGTTGTCTAGCTGCCGGGAGGATGAATTCAGGGAGCACGACATATTGCTGCGCATCCAACGTCTCTCGCAATTCCTTCACCAGTGCAGCAAATGCGCTCGAACTTGTGTCGATGATTGGGTAGGCGCTGAGATTTATGACTTCATGGGGCTCCAAGGCCTGTGTATTCTGTCCCATAACCTCTTTTACACTCCCTTGTTTCCGATTTGGTGTTACTGCTTTTGATGCTTGATCCATAGCGAAGGTAACAGATATTTGAAGTTTGTTTGGCTATTTTTTTCTAGAGATGTAGTGCGGGGGAAGACGAAAGCCTGAGAGTTGATTTGGGGGAGGGATCGGTTACCCGAGGTTCGAGATGGTATGGCCAGACGCGGCGAGTTTGTTGGCTAAATACTTAATGTGATTTGGCCCCACTTCACAACATCCACCGACGATTGTTGCGCCGATATCTATCCATTGCTCGACATACTCTGCGTAAGCTTCAGGGGGCAGGTCTTTCCGGGCTTCAAGTACATCGACAGTACCCCCAGGTTGAAGTTTATCGATGGAGGTAAAGCCGTTGGCATAACCACCGAATCGCACTCCGGCGCGGGCTAGTATGGGCATAGCTTTGGTAATCGCCTCGGGAATAGAACAATTGAGCAAAATTCCGTTGGGCTTTTTTGGAACGAGGGCAGATATGGCATCTTCCAGATCTTCCCCTGACCGTAACGTATCGGATAAATCGTCAGATAACGTCAGGCCGACATATACCGGCTTCGTCGATTCCATGGCCGCGTCGAGCGCTGCTGAAGCTTCATCGATATTGGACATGGTCTCAATCAGGAACAGATCAACAGAGTGTTTTTGTTGATCAACAATCCGTCGATACTCCATGAGGGATTCGGCGTAGTTCTTGCTAACGTTGGATTCGTAACTGGCTACCAGAGGCGGGATGCAACCGGCAATCTGGATTGATCCTGCTGTATGTCCTGTGTTTGAAATGGCTGTCGTCGCCAATTGAAACGCGGTGGCGTGGGCCTCTTCGAATTTGTCGCCAAAATCATGGCGCTCCATGCGCGTAGGGGTTGCCGTATAGGTGTTCAGGCAAATGACCTGTGCCCCTGCCTCAATGAAATCTGAATGTACATCGACCACCACGTCAGGTGCATCAAACATCACTTTCACCGACCACAAGGGATGGGTGTCTTTTCGCGAACGTTTGTTAATTTCCTGGCCAAGGCCACCGTCCAGTAGCGCTATCTCAGCCATATCGTCATCTCCATCGTCGACTACCAGGTTTTCAGTGCGCTTCTACGTCACAGGTTTACATGTATATTATTCAACGGCAACCGAAAATCTGATTAGGATTGATTGCACGGACACCCAGGGTTTCTGGTGGTTCCCTTTTAAGAATGGTGAAGGCTACAAAGGCTAATCATCTCAGTTGATTTAAGCCAACTGGTTTAAACCACGAAGAGCGGTCGCCACGCGTTTTTTGGATTCTTCATCCTCTTCAAACGCGATAGCTACACCGCCTTTATACACGCGGGCCACGTTTCCGGCGATTTCCCCCAAGCCCTCAATGTGCATATTGACGAATTGACCGTTTTCCACCAGCGCAAGATCCGTGCTGATAGCAACGCCACTCATTGATACGTTGTGAACAATGCCTTTAGCCGGGCGTTTTTGGCCTTCAATTTCATCAATGTTGTCATCGTCAGAATGTATACGTACTGGCTTATCATACACGTAACGCGGGTCACGATTCCTGAGATTGCTGCCGGTGATCTTCATCATATGAACTTACAAGGGAATTCCCCCCTTGCATAACTTTAAATGGTTTTGTCAGAGGGAGCTTCTAATTTACTATTGAACACTACACATCATTCACGCTTTATGGGTTAAGTTTTTCAGCTTATGTGTTAATTCACAAGCAAACCCAATTTAACCAAATCGTTGTTGAGGTCTTTCAGTGTGGCGCTCAGGCGTTTGATGATTTCATCGCATTCGTTTTGAGTAACGCTGAGGGGAGGGGCGACAATTAACCAATCACCAAACATGCCGCCATTGGTGCGCCTTGAATAAATCATTAGCCCGTTGTTCATGCCATGGATGCGAACACGATCGGCAGCCTTTGACTCTCCGGGTAGAGATGTTTTGACTTCTTGATTAGCGACCAGTTCAACGGACATTAACAAACCACGACCTCGCACATTGCCAATCAACGGTTGGGTTTCTTTAAGGGTGTTAAGTTGTTCGCATAAGTACTCGCCCATGCGGGCAGCATTGCTCATCAGGTCATTTGCTTCAGTGTAATCGAGTACCGCTTTTCCTGCTGCACAAATTACCGGGTTGGCAGTGTAGGTGTGGGTGAAATCAAACCCTCTTTGATTAGCAAGCCAGTCAGACATTTTGGCAGAAAATAATGTTGCCCCAACAGGTGCGTAACCTGAGCCCAAACCTTTTGCCATGACGCTAACATCCGGTAATGCATCGGGCCAATAATGGGCTGCCATAAACTTGCCACTACGTCCGGCACCACTCATGACTTCATCGAAGACCAGATAAACACCACTCTCGTTGCAAATTTTGCGAACCTTATGAATGTAGCTGTCAGGCGGCACGTTACAACCCGTGGCAACGCCACCGATGGGCTCAATCATGAAAGCCAGAACGTTTTGTTCTCCCAGTTCTTTTATTTTGTCTCGCAGAGCATCGGCGCAATGTTGGGCGTAGCTTTCTGCTGTATAGTTTTCTGGTTGGCGGTAGGTGAATGGTGCAGGGACTTTATGGGTAGGCACCACCATACCATCTAGAAAATCCCCCAGTTCTGTGTCTCCACTCCACGATAATGCGGAGAACGTTCCGCCGTGATAGGACGGCATGCAGGAGATCACATGTTTGCGCATCGGTTGCCCCTTGGCGATTGTGTATTGGCGTAAAAATTTAATTGCCGTTTCAATGGCTTCGGTTCCACCTGAGGAAAAACATACGCGTTCGAAACCCGGACCTGCGAGACGGGTAACCTGCGCGGAAAAGTCAATGTTGGGTTGATGCCGAGCTACGCGAGAATAAGCGAAATCGAGAGTATTGATCTGGTTGGCAATGGCCTCACCAACAGATTTAACCCCGTGTCCGATATTTGATACAATAGGACCAGAGGACAGGTCGATATACTCATTACCTTGTTCATCCCACATATGGATGCCTTCGGCACGTACCATCATGGGCATGGGAATGGGCATGTCAGGATTGCGGCCTTGCATAACGTCTTGTGGTCCACCGTGTGGTGGCTGGACTGAACCTGCAGGGCCAGAGTTGCCAGAGTATTTCGAGATGTCCAAACTCATTTTCTTTACGCCTTAAAAATATCTTTTCGTTGAATGATCTTACTCAGTACCTAAAGTTTGCTATAGTATAAAGGTTTTAATAGCGAGGTTGTAAATGCAAACAGTCGGGCAATTCCCCCATGTGGTTCAGGAAACTGAAAATGAATGGATAACGCTGGGTGACGGATGTCGGCTGGCTGCACGCATGTGGATGCCTGAAGGGGCTGAGACGTCTCCCGTTCCAGCAATATTAGAATACCTGCCTTATCGAAAACGCGACGGAACAGCGACCCGTGATGAGCTGACCCATCCTTATCTGGCAGGCCATGGCTATGCCTGTATCCGGGTTGACATGCGTGGCAGTGGTGAATCCGATGGGTTGATGTTTGATGAATACGTCAAGCAGGAACAAGATGATGCACTGGAAGTTATTGACTGGCTTACATCTCAGCCTTGGTGCGATGGCAATGTTGGTATGATCGGTATTTCCTGGGGTGGGTTTAACGGATTGCAAGTGGCGGCACGAAAGCCCAAGGCTCTGAAAGCTGTCATTACTATATGTTCTACGGATGATCGTTACGCCGATGATATTCATTATAAAGGCGGGTGTTTGTTGGGTGAAAATATGGGGTGGGGAGCAACCATGCTAGCGTTTTCATCCCGCCCACCGGATCCTGAATTGGTTGGCGAACGATGGCGTAAAATGTGGATGGAACGTTTGGAAAATGAACCTTTGCTGGCTGCAACATGGTTGAAGCACCAACATCGGGATGATTACTGGAAGCATGGTTCAGTTTGTGAAGATTATAGCGATATTGAAGCTGCTGTTCTGGCGGTAGGCGGCTGGGGGGATGCGTATTCCAATACTGTGGCAAGGTTGTTATCCGGATTGAAATCTCCAGCGCGAGGAATTGTTGGCCCCTGGCATCATAAATATCCTCATTTTGCCGTACCGGAACCGCGCATCGGGTTCTTGCAAGAGGCTTTGCGTTGGTGGGACCACTGGTTAAAAGGCATTGATACGGGGGTCATGGAAGATCCGCTTTACCGGGCTTACATGATGGAAAGTGTCCGTCCCAAGACTTTTTATCCTCATCGAGACGGCCGTTGGATTTCTGAAAAAAATTGGCCTTCTGAGAATATTGAAGATACCACTTTATCGCTGAATGCCAGTGGGTTGGATATCGTTCAGGAAGGTGAAGAGATACAGTCGATTTGTTCACCCCAAAATACAGGCGAGCAGAGCGGCGAGTTTTGTGTTATCTGGCTGGGGCCTGATATGCCAGATGATCAGCAGGAAGAAGACGCGCGTTCCTTGATATTTGATGGCCAAATCTTGCAGCAACGAACCGAGATATTTGGTGCAACTGTGCTTGATTTGGAATTTATTTCTGACAAGCCGCAAGCCAATGTTGCCGTGCGTTTGTGTGATGTTGCACCGGATGGCAGCTCCACCAGAGTATCCTGGACGGTGTTTAATCTATGCCATCGCGATAGTCATGAGTTTCCTCAAGACCTGAAACCGGGGCAAAAGTATAAAGCCAGAATTCAACTTGATGATATTGCCTATGCCTTTCCGCAAGGCAACCGCATCCGGCTTGCCATATCAACAGCGTATTGGCCTATGATCTGGCCTTCACCGGAAGCTGTTACGCTGAATGTGTCTTCATCCAGCAAATTGCATTTGCCATTGCGTGCAGTTCGCGAAGATACGGTACGTCCTTTTGAACCAGCAGAAGCTGCCCCGCCTCGAAAAGTTGAAGTCGCGCGTGAAGGAAGCCAAACCAGATCTCAGGAAATGGATGAAGCAACAGGGGAAAGCGTGTTGCGTATTCACGATGATTTCGGAGATGAGTTTGATACAGATACAGGGCTTACATCGGGCGAGATTGCCCGTGAACTCTATCGCATCCATCCAGATGATCCGTTAAGTGCGCGTGCTGAAATTCACTGGACAGAAATCCTCAAACGGGAGGGGTGGGATATCCGCACCGAAACGTTCTCAGCGCTCAAGGCTGATAAAACTACATTTTATGTGACAGGCCGAATTGAGGCTTATGAGAATAATGATCTCATTTACGAGCAAAATTTCAAAGAGGAAATACCCAGGTGTCAGGTGTAGTGGTTCAGACTTGATCTGACAGTTACCAGATTTGAGGCAGCGTCTGTCAGGTCAGATTTGGTCTACAAATTTTTCCTTCCAGATACTTTTGCCGCCCTCCAGAGTCTGCATAGGCGTTTTTCCCTCGCAGATTTT